>NZ_JBPQTW010000132.1:0-18416 GCF_051386535.1 Streptomyces sp. URMC 127 | reverse complement strand
GGCCCCGCCCGCACCCGCACCCGTCAGCCGTCAGCCGTCAAGCCCGGCCAGCACCAACGGCAGCCGCTCGGCACCCCCGGCCACCACCCGCACCGGCACACCCCAGTCGTTCTGATGCATATGACAGGCCGGGTACTCGTTCGCCGGATCGTCGTCGCACGACGCCGCCATCGCCGAGACGTGCAGGATGCCCTCCGTCACGCCCTCCGCCAGCACCAGGTCGCGCCCGAGCTCCGTGCCCGTCCCCGCGCCCTCCGCCAGGAGCCCCGGCGGCGTGGAGCTGACGATCAGCCGCGTCGACGGCCCGTACCGCGTGTCGAGCTTCTGCCCGGCCGGCGCCGTGAACACGACGTCCACCCGCAGCCGCCCGGGCGCCACGTCCGTCGCCGCCCGCTGCGTCTGATGCGCGACGGCCTCCACCCGTACGGCCGACTCGGGCAGCCGCAGCCGGGTGAGCCGGTGCCGGGCGGACTCGACCACGACGACGTCGTCCCCGACGAGCACCGCGTCGGACGGCTCCCGCAGATCCGTCGCCAGAGTGGTCACCTCACCACTCGCGGGGTCGTACCGCCGCAGCGCGTGGTTGTACGTGTCCGCAATGGCCACCGACCCGTCCGGGAGCGCGGTGACGCCCAGCGGGTGCTGCAGCAGCGCCTGCTCCGCGTCCCCGTCGCGATGCCCGAAATCAAAGAGACCCTTGCCGACGGCGGTGTGGACGTACCCCTCACGATCGACCCACCGCACGGCCGACCCTTCGGAGTCGGCGACCCAGAGCCGTTCCCCGTCCACGGACGCCGCAAGCCCGGACGGCTGGGCGAACCACGCTTCGCGCAGCGGCCCGTCGACGATGCCCTCGTTGGTCGTTCCGGCGGCGGCCTCGACCGTCCCGTCGGCCGGGTCGTACGTCCACAGCTGGTGGACGCCGGCCATGGCGATCCACAGCCGCCCGTCGAACCAGGCGACGTCCCAGGGGGAGGACAGGGAGACCTCAAGGGCGGGCCCGGACGTGGGCTGCCCCTGCATCCACTGCCGCCCGGTGCCGGCGATGGTGGTCACGGCACCCGTCTCCGGGTCGTACGTCCGCAGCGCGTGGTTGACGGTGTCGGCAACAACGACCGTGCCGTCGGGCAGCAGGGCGAGCCCCTGCGGCTCGTTGAAGGAACCGGCTCCGAAACCCCGCTCACCACTGCCGATCCGCCGCACGACGGTCTCCCCGTCATCGGCGAGCTCCACCAGCTGGTGCCGCGTGGAGTCCGAGACGAGGAACCCGCCGCCGGGCAGCACGACCGCCTTGCCGGGGAACCGCAGGTCCGTGGCCTCGGGCTCGGGCGCCACGTACGGTCCGTCGCCCCGCCGCAGCGTCCCCTTCGCGCCGTGCTCGGCCTCCAGCTCGGCGACGAGCGCCTCCAGGGCGTGGGCGTGGCCCTCGCCGGAGTGCTGGGCGACGACGTAGCCCTCGGGGTCGATGACCACGAGCGTGGGCCAGGCGCGGACGGCGTACTGCTTCCACGTGGCGAGCTCGGGGTCGTCGAGGACGGGGTGCTCGACGCCGTACCGCTCGACGGCGTCGACGACGGCCTGGTGCTCGGCCTCGTGGACGAACTTCGGGGAGTGCACACCGATGATCACCACGGTGTCGCGGTGCTTCTCCTCAAGCTCGCGCAGCTCGTCGAGGACGTGCAGGCAGTTCACACAGCAGAACGTCCAGAAGTCGAGGATGACGATGCGTCCTCGCAGGTCAGCGAGGGAAAGGTCAACGTTGCCGGTGTTGAGCCAGCCGCCCTTGCCGATGAGTTCGGGGGCGCGGACACGTACGCGAGGGGCCATGCAGTCATCCAACAACACCGGCGGTACGAGTCATTCCCGTGTCCGGGTTACGGGCGTGATCGACACAAGGCGTTAATGTCCGGGGACGCCGGGCACACGGTCGGCACCCGGCACACCGTCGTCACCCGGCACACGGTCGACACCCGGCACACGGTCAACGCCGAGCACGGTCAACGCCGAGCACCCGGTCCTTGAGCGCGGGGAACTCCTCCCGCACCCGGCCGACCCGCGCCGGGTCGAGCTCGACGGAGAGGACTTCCTCCCCGCCCCCGGCCTCGCCGACGACGTCCCCCCAGGGGTCGACCACGACGCTGTACCCGGCCTGCCGCACGCCCGCGTGCGTGCCGGCGGTGCCGCAGGCGAGCACGTACGCCTGGTTCTCGACCGCCCGCGCGCGGGCGAGCAGCGACCAGTGGGCGCGCCGCCGCTCGGGCCATCCGGCCGGTACGACGAACATGTGGGCGCCGCGGTCGACGAGCGCGCGGAAGAGCTCGGGGAAGCGCAGGTCGTAGCAGGTGGCCAGGCCGGCCACGGCGGCCGGGAGGGCGACGGTGACCGGCTCGGTGCCCGCGGCCATGGTCACGGCCTCGCCCTTGTCGAAGCCGAACCGGTGGATCTTCCTGTACGTGCGCGCGAGTTCGCCGGCCGGGGAGAACACCAGAGAGGTGTTGTACAGGGCTCCGCCGGCGTCGCGCTCGACGATCGATCCGGCGTGCAGCCAGACGCCCGTATCGCGCGCAGCGGCGGACATCGCACGAACCGTAGGACCATCCAACGATTCAGCCTCAACTGTGAACGACTCAAAGGCGAAAGCGCCTACGTGCCACAGCTCGGGCAGGACGACCAGATCGCTGCCGGCCTGTTCCCGCACCAGGGCGGCCGCGCGGTCGCGCCGCTCGGCGACCGGCTCCGCCGGATCGACGTTTATCTGAATCAGGGAAGCACGCACAGTACCCACCGCTCTCAGCACACGAAACCTCTGCCGGGTCGCCCGCGCGCAGCGTAACTTAACTAACGCACCCGCATCAGGAACGCCCACGCACCCGCCAGGTAAGCCCGGAACACCGCCAGGTAAGCCCCCCGCACCCGCCAGGAACGCCCACGCACCCGCCGCACTGCCCGAGGGATCACGTGACCGTCCACCCGAATCTTCAGCCGGCCATCGACGCCTGGACCCACTCCATCGAAGCGATCAACGATCTGGTGAAACCGCTCGCCGAGAGCGACTGGAACCGGGCCACCGACTGCCCCGGGTGGTCGGTGCGCGACGTCGTCTCGCACGTCATCGGCGTGGAGACCGAGATGCTGGGTGAGCCGCGGCCGATCCACACGCTGCCGCGCGACCTCTACCACGTCACCGACGAGTTCTCCCGCTACAACGAGGTGCAGGTGGACGTGCGGCGGTGCCACACCGCCCTGGAGATGACCTCGGAGCTGGAGCTGGTCGTCATCCGCCGCTCGCGCCAGCTGCGCAACGAGTCCCGCGGCCCGCAGACGCCGATCCGCTGGCCTCTCGGCTCGGGCAACGAGCAGCCGCTCGAACGGGCCTTGGTGGTACGGGCCTTCGACGTGTGGACGCACGAGCAGGACCTGCGCCGCGCGCTCGGCGTGCCGGGCAACCTGGATTCGCCTGCCGCGGTCATCTGCCGGGACTTCCTGCTCGGCGCGCTGCCGAAGGTGGTCGCGAAGGACGCGGGCGCGCCGCCGGGATCGACGGTCGTCTTCGACGTGCACGGCCCGCTGGAGTTCCTGCGGACCGTGCGCGTCGACCGGGACGGGCGGGGATCGATCGACAGCAGCGTGTCGCTGGGGCCGACGGTGACGTTCGGGATGGACTGGGAGACGTACGCCCGGCTGGCGTGCGGCCGGGTGCAGCCGGAGGCGGCGCTGGAGCGGATCAAGGTGGAGGGGGAGCCGGGCCTGGCGGAGGCGGTCCTCCGCGAGTTCGCGATCACTCCGTAACGGGCTGCTCCGCAACCGGCTACTCCGCAACCGGCTGCTCCGTAACGGGCTGCTCCGTAACCGGCGACCGCACCCGCGTAAACCGGCGGCCGCCGCCGCGCACGCGCGCCCCCGCGCCTTGCGCGCCCCGCGCCTTGCGCGCCCCCGCCCCTCAGGCCGTGGAGCCCGGCGACACCGCCGGCACGTGCACCGTCTCCACCCGCGACGCCACCACCCGCTCCTGCTCCCGCCGCTGCGCCCGCGTGCGGAGCCGCAGGATCTGGGAGAGACCCAGCGCTTCCAGGACGAAGACGGAGCAGAAGGCGGCGCGGTAGTCGTCGCCGGTGGCGTCGAGCAGGACGCCCACGGCCAGCAGCGTGGTGATGGAGGCGATGAAGCCGCCCATGTTGACGATGCCGGAGGCGGTGCCCTGGCGCTCGGGCGGGTTCGCGGGGCGGGCGAAGTCGAAGCCGATCATCGAGGCGGGGCCGCACGCGCCGAGCACGACGCATTCGGTGACGAGCAGCCACAGGGGGGCGTGCGCGCCGGGCCAGCCGGCCACGGCGGCCCACAGCAGCGCGGTCGCGCCGACCGTACCGAGCGCGAGCGGCAGCCGGGCCGCGTGGTGGCGGGCGATGATCTGCCCGTAGACCAGCCCGACGGCCATGCTCGACAGGACAACGACGGTCAGCAGCAGGCCCGCGGTCTCCCGCGAGAGGCCCTCCGCCTCGACCAGGAACGGCATGCCCCACAGCAGCAGGAAGACCATCGCGGGGAACTGCGTCGTGAAGTGCACCCACATGCCGAGCCGGGTGCCGGGCTCGCGCCACGCCCGGGCGATCTGCTGCCGGACGAAGCCCCTGCCGGCGCCCTGCGCGGCCGGGGGCGGTTCGTGGCCCTCCGGGTGGTCCTTGAGGAACAGCAGCGTCAGGAGGAGGACGAGCACTCCGGCCGCCGCGCTCCCGCCGAACGTGGCGGCCCAGCCGGCGCCGTGCAGCAGCCGGGCGAGGACCATCGTGGAGACGAGGTTGCCCGCCATCCCGAACAGCGCCGCCACCTGCGCGATCATCGGGCCGCGGCGGGCGGGGAACCAGCGGGCGCCGAGCCGCAGCACGCTGATGAACGTCATCGCGTCGCCGCAGCCGAGCAGGGCGCGGCTGGCGAGGGCCGTGCCGTAGCCGTGGGAGAGGGCGAAGGCGAACTGTCCCGCGGTGAACAGGACGGCGCCGAGCGCCAGCACCTTCTTCGTGCCCAGCCGGTCGACCATCAGGCCGACGGGTATCTGCATGCCCGCGTACACGAGCAGCTGGAGTATGGAGAACGTCGACAGGGCCGACGCGTTGATGTGGAAGCGCTCGGCGGCGTCGATGCCGGCGACGCCCAGGCTCGTACGGAAGATGATGGCGACGAAGTAGACGCCGACGCCCAGGCCCCAGACGGCGACCGCGCGCCGTCCGCCGGGTGGGTCGCCGGGCAGCGCTGCGGCCCCCTGACTCATCGGTGCTCCCCCACTTGTCCGTCCCGCTCGTTCATCGGATCGCGCTCTGCGCGTTCATCGGATCCAGCCCCCGCGCGTTCATCGGCTCTCGCCTTGGGCCTTCATCGGATCTCACCCTGCGCAGTCATCGGATCTCACCCTGGGCGAGGTTGCGCACCCAGCTGACGTGCTGGTCGATGACGGCCACGGCGCCTTCGGCGTCACCGGCGCGCAGCGCTTCGAGGATCTCGGTGTGCTCGCTGTGGTTCTTGGCGATGCGGTCGGGGTGGGCGTGCATCACGGCCACCCCCATCCGCAGCTGGCGGTCGCGCAGCTGGTCGTAGAGCCGGGAGAGGATCTCGTTGCCCGCGCTGCGCACGATCTCGGCGTGGAAGGCGCGGTCGCTGACGGAGACCGCGGCCAGGTCGCCGGCGGCGGCCTGGCGTCTCATGTCGTCGAGCAGCTCCTCCAGGCGGCCGATGAGCAGCGGGGAGGCGGGGACGGCCTTGGCCGCCGCGTACTTCTCGACGAGCAGCCGGGTCTCCACGACGTCGGCGATCTCCTGGGCGGAGACGGGCAGGACGAGGGCGCCCTTCTTCGGGTAGAGCTTGATCAGCCCTTCGGCCTCCAGCCGGAGCAGCGCTTCGCGCACGGGGGTGCGGGACACTCCGACGGCCTCGGCCAGGTCCCCCTCGGTGAGCAGGGTGCCGCCTTCGTAACGGCGGTGCAGGACGGCTTCCTTGATGTGCGTGTAGACGCGCTCGGCGGCGGGAGGCTGCTTGATCGGGACGGGGGGCGCTATTGGCATGCGCACAGCTTAGATACAAGATACATACGTAGAAAGAGGGAGTCCGAGCTCCGGACAGGGGGCGTCTCGCGCTACGGTTCCGTCCAGCCGTCCGCGGGCGTGATGAAGACGAACCGCAGGTCGGGGCGCTGTATGGGCAGCAGCACATGGCTCGTCACCCGTATCTCCCGTCCCCCGTGGTACGGCAGGCGCAGCCGGAAAACGTCGCCGTCGCGGTGCTCGACCACGTCGTGCTCCTCGGCCCAGATGCGCCGGCAGTCGGCGTCGGCGTCGAGGATGTCGCGCACGAGCGTGCGCAGTTCGGCGTTGGCGGGGTCGCTGTTGGCGGCGACGCGCAGCATGGCGAGGTAGGTGCGGGCGCAGGCGTCCTCCCAGTCGAGCATCTGCTCGCGGGCCTCGGGGTCGAGCAGCGCCCAGCGCATCAGATTGGCGCCGGGCCGCCGCACCCAGGGAAACCACTCGCCCATGAGGGAATTCGCCGCGACGATATTCCAGGCGACGTCGGAGAGATAGGCGGGATAGGACGTCTGCTGTTCCAGCAGGACTTTGACGCCGTGCGGGAGATCGCCACGTCCGGCGCCGGCTTCCCGGGAGAGTTCACCGGGCGGGCGGCGGCCGCTCACCGCGAGAAAGAGCGTGAGCGTCTCGGCGTCGCTCAGCCGCAGTGCGCGGGCGACGCGGAGGAGGAATTGCTCGGAGAAGTCCTGCCGGCGGCCGGCTTCCAGCGCGCGGTACCAGCCCTCGCTCACCCCGGTCAGCCGGGCCACGTGGGCCTGGGAGAGGCGGCGTCCGGGGCGGGGGTGGACGCGGCGCAGCTCGGGGACGGTGCGGGCGTCGACGCGGGCCCGCCAGGCGCGGAGAAGACGGCTGATGGATTCACCGTCCACGTGGTCGGCGGCGTCCACGCGTCCTCCAATTCCGACAGTGCAAGTGTCGGTCAATCTTAAGTAAATTGCCCCGCACGGGCTATTCCAGCCGCTGACCTGGCCGGGATTCCCGAGGCCGCTCCGCATCACGACGGGGGCCCGGACGCCGCACTCTCTCCTCGCTGGAGGGGGGTGAGGAGAGAAGCGTCCGGGCCTTTCGTCGTTTATGTCGTGCCTGATTCAACCAATTACTCCGGGGATCTCCCGGAGACCCGGGGATCCCCCGGAGACCAGGTCTCAGCCCCAGGTGATCAGCCGCTGGGGGTTCTCCAGCACGGCCGCCGTGTCGGCCAGCACCTTCGAGCCCAGCTCGCCGTCGACCAGGCGGTGGTCGAACGACAGCGCCAGCGTCGTCACGTGCCGCGGCTTGACCTTGCCCTTGTGGACCCACGGCTGCAGCTTGACCGCGCCGAAGGCCAGGATCGCCGACTCGCCCGGGTTGAGGATGGGCGTGCCGGTGTCGACGCCGAAGACGCCCACGTTGGTGATGGTGACCGTGCCGCCGGACATGTCCGCCGGGCTGGTCTTCCCCTCGCGGGCGGTCGCCACCAGCTCCGACAGCGCCGTGGACAGCTCGGGGAGCGTCTTGGCGCCGGCGTCCTTGATGTTCGGCACGATCAGCCCGCGCGGCGTGGCCGCCGCGATGCCCAGGTTCACGTAGCCCTTGCGGACGATCTCCTGGTTCTCCTCGTCCCACGACGCGTTGACGTCGGGGTTCCGCTTGATCGCGACGAGGAACGCCTTCGCGACGAGCAGGAGCGGGTTGACGCGCAGGCCGGCCATGTCGGGGTCGTCCTTGAGCTTCTGGACGAGCTTCATGGTGCGGGTGACGTCGACGGTGACGAACTCCGTGGCGTGCGGCGCGGTGAAGGCGCTCGCGACCATCGCCTCGGCAGTGGCCTTGCGGACGCCCTTGATGGGAATCCGCGTCTCGCGCGCGGCGAGGTCCGCACCGGCCGCGGGAGCGCCCGCGACGGCCACCGGCTCCTCCGCGACCGGGGCAGTCGCGGCCGAGGCGGCGGCGTGGACGTCTTCGCGCGTCACGATGCCGTCGGCACCGGACGGGGTGACCGCGGCAAGGTCGACGCCGAGGTCCTTGGCGAGCTTGCGCACGGGGGGCTTGGCGAGGGGACGCGGGCCGGCGGGGGCCTGTATGGGCGCCGCTGCCGCGTCCGCGGGCGCCCCGGGCGCGCCCGGGGCCGGGCGGCCGTTGAGCTCGGCCTGAACGGCCGCGGCCACCGGCTCCGCCTGCACGGGCTGCTTACGAGCCCGCCGCTTCGTGGACGACGGCGCCGCCCCGTACCCGACGAGCACGGCCTGCCGCCCCTGCGGCTCCTCGGGCTCCTCGGCCGGAGCCGGCGCGGGCGCACCCGCCGCAGCCGGCCCCGCTCCGGGGTCGGTGTCCACCGAGATGATCACCTGGCCGACGTCGACCGTCGTCCCCTCGGGGAACCGCAGCTCGTGCACGACCCCGTCGAACGGGATCGGCAGCTCCACCGCCGCCTTGGCCGTCTCGACCTCGCACACCACCTGACCGTCGGCGACGGTGTCGCCCTCGGCCACGTACCACTTGAGGATCTCCGCCTCGGTGAGCCCCTCGCCCACGTCGGGCATCTTGAACTCGCGGAAGCGCTGGTCGTTCGCGGTCCTTGCAGTCATGGTCACGACTCTCCTCAAACCCTCAGTACGCCAGCGCGCGGTCGACGGCGTCGAGCACCCGGTCCAGACCCGGAAGGTACTCGTCCTCGAGCCGCGACGGCGGGTAGGGCGCGTGATATCCGCCGACCCGCAGGACCGGGGCCTCCAGGTGGTAGAAGCAGCGCTCGGTGATCCGGGCGGCGATCTCCGCACCGGTGCCCAGGAAGACCGGGGCCTCGTGGACGACGACGAGGCGGCGGGTCCGCTCGACGGACGCCTGGATGCCGTCGAAGTCGATGGGCGACATCGAGCGCAGGTCCAGGACCTCCAGGGACTTGCCCTCCTCCTCGGCCGCCGCGGCGGCCTCCAGACAGGTCTTCACCATCGGCCCGTACGCGGCGAGGGTGAGGTCCGTGCCGGGGCGGGCCACGCGCGCGGCGTGCAGCGGGCCGGGGATCGCCTCCGTGTCGAGCTCGGACTTGTCGTGGTAGCGGCGCTTGGGCTCGAAGTAGATGACCGGGTCGTCGCTCTGGATGGCCTGCTGGAGCATCCAGTAGGCGTCCGAGGCGTTCGACGGGGAGACCACCTTCAGGCCCGCGACGTGCGCGAACAGCGTCTCGGGCGACTCGCTGTGGTGCTCGACGGCGCCGATGGCACCGCCGTAGGGGATGCGGATGACGACCGGCAGCTTGATCTTGCCGAGCGCACGCGCGTGCATCTTGGCGAGCTGGGTGACGATCTGGTCGTACGCGGGGAAGACGAAGCCGTCGAACTGGATCTCGACGACGGGGCGGTAGCCGCGCAGGGCCAGGCCGATCGCGGTGCCGACGATGCCGGACTCGGCGAGCGGGGTGTCGATGACCCGCTCCTCGCCGAAGTCCTTCTGCAGGCCGTCGGTGACGCGGAAGACGCCGCCGAGCTTGCCGACGTCCTCGCCCATGACGAGGACCTTGGGGTCGTTCTCCAGCGCGGTGCGCAGCGAGGCGTTGATCGCCTTGACGATGGAGAGCTTCTGGGCGGTCATCAGTGGCTCTCCTCGGCGAACGAAGCCTGGTAGGCGGCGAACTGGGCGCGCTCCTCGTCGACGAGGGCGTGGCCGTCGGCGTAGATGTTGTCGAAGATCGCCATGTCCTCGGGGTCCGGCATGGTGCGGACGCGGTCGCGGACGCGCTTGGCGAGCTCGTCGGCCTCGGTCTCCAGGGCGGCGAAGAACGCCTCGTCGGCCAGGCCCTCGCGCTCCAGGTAGGCGCGCATGCGCGCGATCGGGTCCTTGGCCTCCCACAGCTCGCGCTCCTCGTCGCGGCGGTAGCGCGTCGGGTCGTCGGAGGTGGTGTGGGCGCCCATGCGGTACGTGAAGGCCTCGATCAGCATCGGGCCCTGGCCGGTGCGGGCGCGGTCGAGGGCGGCCTTGGTGACCGCGAGGCAGGCGAGGACGTCGTTGCCGTCGACGCGGACGCCGGGGAAGCCGTAGCCCTGCGCGCGCTGGTAGAGCGGGACGCGGGTCTGCTTCTCGGTCGGCTCGGAGATGGCCCACTGGTTGTTCTGGCAGAAGAACACGACGGGGGCGTTGTAGACGGCGGAGAAGGTGAACGCCTCGGCCACGTCGCCCTGGCTGGAGGCGCCGTCGCCGAAGTAGGCGATGACGGCGGAGTCGGCGCCGTCCTTGGTGATGCCCATGGCGTAGCCGGTCGCGTGCAGGGCCTGCGAGCCGATGACGATGGTGTAGAGGTGGAAGTTGTTCTCGTTGGGGTCCCAGCCGCCGTTGTTCACACCCCGGAACATGCCCAGCAGGTTGGTGGGGTCGACCCCGCGGCACCAGGCCACGCCGTGCTCGCGGTAGGTCGGGAAGACGTAGTCGTCCGGCCGGGTCGCCCGGCCGGAGCCGATCTGGGCGGCCTCCTGGCCCAGCAGCGAGGCCCACAGGCCCAGTTCGCCCTGGCGCTGCAGGGTGGTGGCCTCCGCGTCGAAGCGGCGGGTCAGCACCATGTCCCGGTACAGGCCACGCAGTTCCTCGGCGGACAGGTCGATGGAGTAGTCGGGGTGCTCGACCCGCTCGCCCTCCGGCGTCAGCAGCTGTACGAGCCCGGGCTCGCCCGCCGCCTTGGCGGTCTTGGCGCCGGCGCGCTTGCTGCCGCCGCGGCGCGGCTTGCGCGCGGCAGTGCTGTCCACAGTCACGTGTGCTCCTCCGTCAGTCCGGCCCCCGGGGTCGCCGGCGGCCAGAGGGGGTCCCCCCGCCGTGAGGCAGGAGAATGCTCGCTCGATCCCCGACGGCACACGGGGTGGGTGTGCCGAGGCCGGAACCGGGCGTGACAGGCGCCCCGGCGAAAGGCCTGCAATAAGCACGTTACCCAGAAGGCCGCATTCCTGCGAAACCCCGCCTGACCTGCAATTTTGCTTGGATTTCCAAGTAAATCGAGAAAGCGGGGCGACGCTCCTGGTCACGACCTTGTGAGCACAGCCCGTGCGGGCTGCCGGAACGACGGCACGTTATCCCGGAGGACAAGAGCAGGGGAAGACTCGGTGTGTGAGACTGGCACTGTGCCCGAACGAGGAAAAATCACGGTATTTCTGCTCGACGACCACGAGGTCGTCCGGCGCGGGGTGCACGAGATGCTGGCCGGGGAGGCCGACATCGAGGTCGTCGGCGAGGCCGGCACCGCCGCGGACGCCCTGGTGCGCATTCCGGCCACCCGGCCTGACGTGGCTGTTCTGGACGTTCGCCTTCCGGATGGCAGCGGCGTAGAAGTCTGCCGGGAAATCCGTTCACAGGACGAGCAGATCAAATGCCTGATGCTCACCTCCTTCGCCGATGACGAGGCGCTCTTCGACGCGATCATGGCGGGCGCCTCCGGTTACGTACTGAAAGCAATTCGTGGCAATGAGTTGCTCGCGGCCGTACGGGACGTGGCCGCCGGGAAATCCCTGCTCGACCCCGTGGCGACGGCCCGGGTGCTGGAGCGGCTGCGCGACGGCAAGGCGCCCAAGGGCGACGACCGGCTGGCGAGCCTGACGGATCAGGAGCGGCGCATCCTCGACCTGATCGGCGAGGGCCTGACCAACCGCGTGATCGGCGAACGGCTGCACCTGGCCGAAAAGACGATCAAGAACTACGTCTCCAGCCTGCTGTCCAAGCTGGGCATGGAGCGGCGCTCGCAGGCGGCGGCGTACGTGGCGCGGCTGCAGGCCGAGAAGCGGTGAGCTTCCGGCGAGCTTCCGGACCGCGGGCGGCCGGGAAGCGGTGAATTTACGGTAAACCGGTGATTCGGGACCAATGGCCTGCGCCATAGGGGCGGGTGCCCCTATGGACGGCTGTGGCGGGCGTGCACAGTGATGCCATGCTCTCCGCGCATTCCGACCGACACCGTGCCCTCGCACTGCTCGACCGCACCCCCTACGGCCGCCTCTCGGTCAGCATGCGCGCGCTGCCCTTCGTCACGGTCGCCCGCCACATCGTCTCCGGCGAGAGCGTCCTGCTCCGCCTCCACGGCGACTTCGGGTACGCACAGGCCTGCGACGGCAACGTCGTCGCGTACGGCGCGGACAACCTCAGCGACCGCCGCGAGGGCGACGAGGACGTCTGGACCGTCCAATTCGTCGGCACCGCACGCCTCTTCATCCCCTCCGGGGATGACCTGGAGCGCTTCGGCCGGCCGCCCCGCACGGCGGACGCCGCCCCCTTCCGCCCCGAATACCTGTGCATCGAACCGCAGTTCACCACCGTGCATCACCTCGAAGGGGTCCCGGCGCGACAGGCCGCACACTCAGCGTGATTTAACATTTGGGACGTGCCACGCTCACTTGTCACCGATGCCCCGCCCGACACCGGACCCGACATCGGCCCCGACACCGGCACCCTGCAGGCCCTGCTGCGCCGCTACGACCGGGCGGGCACGCCCGTCTCCTGCATCCCCCTGACCCAGGGGCTGCTCAACCGCGGCTACCGCCTCACCACCACCCGCGGCGACTTCTTCCTCAAGCACCACCTCGACGGCGACCAGGCCGCCATCGCCCGCCAGCACAACGTCACCCTGCGCCTGGCCGCGCTCGGCCTGCCCGTCGCCCCGCCGGTGGCCCGCACCGACGGCACGACCGTCACCGTCCTCGGCGGCCGCTGCTACGCCCTGCACCCGTGGGTCGAGGGCCGGCACCGCGACGGAGGCGAGCTCACCCCCGCCCAGTCGCGCAAGCTCGGCGCGCTGCTGGGCCATGTCCACACGTCCCTGGCGAAGGTCTGCCGCGAGGAGACCCCCGACGGGCCGCTCGCGCCGCTCGGCCCCGCAGAAGGCCCTGGAGGCCCCTCTGAGGGCCCGGGAGGGCCGGGGAGGCCCGCAGACGCCTCGGCGGACCCCCAGGACACCTACGCCCTCATCGAGGAGCTTCTCGGGCTCGTCCGCCGGGGCGGGGGCAGCCGCCCGCGCGACTCCTTCGACGAGCTCGCCGAGCACCGGCTGATCGAGCGCCGCGCCCTGCTGGAGCGCCACGCCCACCGCCGGCCCGCCGACGCGACCGCGCGCGGCTGGGTGCACGGCGACTTCCACCCGCTCAACCTGCTCTACCGCGGCGGCGAGCCCGCCGCGATCGTCGACTGGGACCGGCTCGGCGTGCAGCCGCGCGCCGAGGAGGCCGTCCGCGCGGCCGTCATCTTCTTCCTCCGCCCGGACGGCACGCTGGATCTGGCGAAGATACGCCGGTACGCGCGCGCGTACCGGCGGGCGAGCGGCGCCGACCCCGCCGAACTCGGCGCCGCCGTGCACCGCGTGTGGTGGGAACGGCTGAACGACTTCTGGATGCTGCGCTGGCGCTACCAGCTGGGCGACCACCGCGCGGACCCCGGCTTCCCGGCGTCGGCGGCGCTGACGGTGTGGTGGACGCGGTCCTACGAGGCGGTGCGGGACGCGTTCACGGACTGAGACTGAGGGAGTCTTCACGGACTGAGCGGGCCGCCGGCGAGGCCGGGAACAACGACCGAGGGCACCCCGTACGGCATGGGGTGCCCTCATGTGCTTGCCGTGCTTGCCGGCGGTGTGCCCGCCAGGAGACGGATCAGCCGGATCAGTTGCCGCCCGGGGTGGTGCCCGTCGTACCGGTCTGACCGGTGGTGGTGCCGGTGGTGCCGGTCTGACCGGTCGTGGTGCCCGTGCTGCCGGACTGGCCGGTCGTGGTGCCGGCGCTCGTGCCCGGCTTGTCGTCGCCGCCGGTGCCGCCCGTGGGCGGCTTGGAGGACGGGTCGGGCTTGGACGACGTGTCGGACGACGGCGTCGAACCACCGGTCGGCGGCACGGACTGCTTGTGCGACGGCTGGCGGTGGCCGGTGCCCTCGTCGGTGTCCGGGGTGTCGTCCTCGCTGTCCGAGCCGCGCTGGCGGCCCGTGTCACCGGTGGTGCCGTTGTGACCCGGGGTGGAGGACTTCTGCGAATCGGGGCTCTGGGAGCCGGAGGGGCCGGGGGTGGAGGGGCCGACGGACGTCTTGTCCTTCGTCGACTTCCCGCCCTGGCCGCCGCTCGTGTTGAACGCCTTCACCGCGTAGACGACGCCCGCCACCAGCACGATCGCCACCACGGCGGCGACGAGCAGCATCTTGCCCTTGCCGCCGCCCTGACCGCCGCGCCCGCCGTTGCCGCCGTAGCCGTCGAAGCCGCCGTCGTCGCCGTGACGCTGCGGCAGGATCGGCTGCTGGGAGGTGTTGCCGTGCTGCGGGTGCGCCATGGCGGTGGTGTGCTGGCCGCCCACGGCGCCCATCACCTGCGTGGCACCGCCGGCGTGGCCGATGGGGCCGGTGTCCCAGGCGCCGGTGTGGGCGCCCGCGTCGTGCAGCATCTGCAGGGCGTACTGAACCAGCCCGCGCATCTCCTCGGCGCTCTGGAACCGGTCGTCCGGGTCCTTCGCGAGGGAGCGCATGACGAGCCCGTCGAGCTCCGGCGGCACGCTGCCGAGGACCTGCGACGGCGGCACCGGCATGTCCTGGACGTGCTGGTAGACGACCGAGAGCGGGGTCTCGCCGGTGAACGGCGGACGCAGCGCCAGCAGTTCGTACAGGAGGCAGCCGGTGGCGTAGAGGTCGGAGCGGGCGTCGACGGTCTTGCCGAGGGCCTGCTCGGGGGAGAGGTACTGCGGGGTGCCCATGACCATGCCGGTCTGGGTCATGGTGGACGCCGCGCCGTGCAGGGCGCGGGCGATGCCGAAGTCCATGACCTTCACGGCGCCGCTGTTGGTGATGATCACATTGGCGGGCTTGATGTCGCGGTGCACGATGCCGTGCTGGTGGCTGTAGGCCAGCGCTTCCAGCACGCCCGAGACGATGATGAGCGCCTGCTCGGGCGGCGGGGCCTCGGCGTTGAGCAACAGGTCGCGAATGGTGCGGCCTTCAACCAGCTCCATGACGATGTACGGCACGACGTTGCGGCCGACGGTGTCCTCGCCGGAGTCGTAAACGGCGACGACCGCGTGGTGGTTGAGACCGGCGACCGACTGTGCCTCGCGCGTGAAGCGGGCCTTGGAGACCGGGTCCTCGGCGAGGTCGGCGCGGAGCAGCTTCACCGCCACGGTGCGGCCGAGGCGCACGTCCTCGGCGGCGAAGACCTCGGCCATGCCGCCGCGGCCCAGCCTGTGCGTCAGGCGGTAGCGGCCGTCCCCGACCAGGCCGCCATTACCCCACATTTCCGGCACATCGGGCATTCCGCCCTCGTTGGCGTCAGGGTCGGACGGACCCTGGGCGCTCTGCGTCTGTGCCATCAGTCCTCGCCGTCGTGTCTGGCCGCGTCGCGCGGAAGGCGCTGCGGTGGGAAAACGGTCTTCCGCTAAGGCACGCTACAGGTTCCGCGGCGCGCGCCGGTCCGGGATGGACGCGCTATCAAACCCGTACGGCCCTGGGCAAGGCAAATCTCGTGACGTCTTGTCGCGCATCCCGTCACGGAACGGGCACGCGGCTTGACGTGCCCGCGGCCTGGGGCAGACTTGGCCGAGATATATCGACAGAGTCGAAACGTACGCCACTGCCACCGCGGTGGCACCTCGCAGCCAGGCAGTGCGCCCAAGGGGGAAGTAGAACGATGAGCCAGGACGGCGCTCAGGGCCGCTATGCGGGCCGGTCTGTCGGTGGCGGCCGCTACCAGCTCCGCGATCTGCTGGGCGAGGGCGGCATGGCCTCCGTCCACCTGGCCTACGACTCCGTCCTGGACCGTCAGGTCGCAATCAAGACACTTCACACGGAGCTCGGCCGGGAAGCGTCCTTCCGCGAGCGGTTCCGGCGCGAGGCCCAGGCCGTCGCCAAGCTCACACACACCAACATCGTCTCGGTATTCGATACGGGCGAGGACGACCTGGACGGGTCGACCATGCCGTACATCGTCATGGAGTACATCGAGGGGCAGCCGCTGCGCTCGGTCCTCGACGCGGACGTGGCGCAGTACGGCGCGATGCCGGCCGACAAGGCGCTGAAGATCACCGCCGATGTGCTGGCGGCCCTCGAGGTCAGCCACGAGATGGGCCTGGTCCACCGCGACATCAAGCCCGGCAACGTGATGATGACCAAGCGCGGCGTGGTCAAGGTGATGGACTTCGGCATCGCCCGCGCCATGCAGTCCGGCGTCACGTCGATGACGCAGACCGGCATGGTCGTCGGCACCCCGCAGTACCTCTCCCCCGAGCAGGCCCTCGGGCGCGGTGTGGACGCCCGCTCCGACCTGTACTCGGTCGGCATCATGCTCTTCGAGCTGCTGACCGGGCGGCTGCCGTTCGACGCGGACTCGCCGCTGGCCATCGCCTACGCGCACGTCCAGGAGGAGCCCGTCGCTCCCTCCACCATCAACCGCTCGATCCCGCCGGCTGTCGACGCCCTCGTCGCCCGGGCCCTGAAGAAGAACCCGAACGAGCGCTTCCCGAGCGCCGAGGCCATGCGCGACGAGTGCGCGCGGGTGGCGGGCACGGCGCAGGCCGCGCCCTCGCCGATCATCGTCGCGGGCGGCCCGCCGGCGCGCAGCGGCGCCGGCGTCGGCTCGGCGGTCTTCCCGCCCGTCGACCAGCAGACCCCCGCGCCGGGCCCCGGCGGCGTCCAGACGCCCTACCAGCCCCCGGCGGCCCCCGGGCCCTACGGCGGCGGCTACGGGCCCTCCACGGGCGCTCAGCAGGGCGGCCAGGGCGCTCCGGGCTACCCGACGCCGGTGCAGCCCTTCCAGGCCGGTCCGGGCGGCCCCAGCACGCCTCCGCCGTACTCGGCCCCCTCCTCCTCGGGCGGGTCGTCCTCGGGCGGCGGGAAGAGCAACAAGGCCGTCATCATCGGCTCCGCGGTCGTCGCTGTCCTCGCGGTCATCGGCGTGGTCGCCGCGATCACGCTGAGCGGCGGGGACAAGGGCACCGAGGCCGGCAGCAGCGGCGGGACCAGTGGTGGCACCAGCGGCGGGCAGAGCCAGGCCCCGGCGCCCGGCCCCGGCGCGAACGGCGGCACCACGTCCACGGGCGGCGGCGGGACGACGTCCGGCGGCAGCACCGGCGGCACCGGTGGCACGCAGAGCAAGCACAAAGAGGGCGACAAGACGAAGACCATCGACCCCTCGAAGTGCACCAAGGCCTACGAGTACTACAACGACAAGTCGAAGAAGTCGTCCCCCGACTTCCGCTACATGTACATCGACTCCGTGAAGTCGTGCCTGCAGGCCGCGGGCTGGAAGTACCGGATCGACGTGTCGCCGGAGAACACGTGGGGCAAGGGCACGGTCCTCAACCAGGTGCCCGCCGCGGGCGACCCGTTCGACCCGAAGTCGCCGTCGGACCAGTTCGTGCTGACGGTGTCGACGGGGGACCCGGCTTCGTAGTTCCGCCGGCGGCAGCGTTGTGCGTGTGCCCGGTACGTCCTGAGCGGACGTACCGGGCACACGCACAAGCGGATTGACGCTTGCTCAGTACTCAGGGCTCAGAGGTACGGGCCGGAGCGCGCGCTTCCGTGCTGGTGGCCGTCGCCCTCGTCGTCGCCCAGGACACCGGCGGGCAGTGCCCTGCGCATCTGCTCCAACTGGGCGCGGGCCGCCATCTGCTGGGCGAACAGCGTCGTCTGGATGCCGTGGAACAGGCCCTCCAGCCAGCCGACCAACTGGGCCTGGGCGATGCGCAGTTCCGCCTCGCTGGGCACGCTGTCGTCCATGAACGGCAGCGACAGCCGCTCCAGCTCCTCGACCAGCTCGGGGGCCAGGCCGTCCTCCAGCTCCTTGACGGAGCTGTGGTGGATCTCCTTGAGCCGGACCCTGCTCGCCTCGTCGAGAGGAGCGGCCCGCACTTCCTCCAGCAGTTGCTTGATCATGCTGCCGATGCGCATGACCTTCGCAGGCTGTTCGACCATGTCCGTCACCGGGACCTCGCGCGACTCGTCGTCACCCTCCCCGCCGCCGGGGCTGGCGCTGCCGAGAGCCATGCCGTCCGGGCCTACGACCAGGACTTTGGGGCTCTCCTCCTGCGACCGTTCATTCCTCGGCATATCCATGCCGCCATTCTCTCGCACATGTGATTTCCCCCTGTTGATGCCCCCGTACACGCCTGATCCACCGTGCTGCGCGCCCTGTCGCGCGCCCCTCCCCCGCTTCGAGCGCCCTGTTTTTCACTCCGTGCGCCTTATTGCACCTTCGCCACCTCGCATCCTCACCACCTCGGGTCTTCACCACTTCGTTCTGCGGAGCCGCAGGGCGAAGAAACCGAGGCCGAGGCCGGTGAGGGCGAGGCCGGTGCCCAGGGGCAGAACGCGCAGGACACGGTCGCCGTAAGCCGCTGTCCTGGCGGCATGGGCGGGGGCGGAGGGCGGCGACGTGGGCAT
>NZ_JBPQTW010000131.1:0-18445 GCF_051386535.1 Streptomyces sp. URMC 127 | reverse complement strand
AGCGCGGCGTGCGCGAGATGAAGTTCTTCCCCGCGCAGGCGGCGGGCGGCGCCCCGTACCTCGCCGCCCTGGCCTCGCCGCTCCCCGAGGCCCGCTTCTGCCCTACGGGCGGCATCGGCCCGGCCACGGCGCCCGCCTACCTCGCCCTCCCGAACGTCGGCTGCGTGGGCGGCTCGTGGATGCTCCCCGCGGACGCCCTGGCGCGCCGCGACTGGGGGCGGGTGACGCAACTGGCCCGTGAAGCGGCGGTGTTGCGCCCCGGACCGTAGGCGATCCGTCCGGGTCCACCGTCAACTCCCGCCCGCGTCGCACCCCTTCACAGCCACCCCACCCGCGCGCAATCTGAACACATGACCCCCCTCTCCGAAAATCCGTTCACCCTCGGAGTGGCCTCCGGCGACCCCCTGCCGGACTCCGTGGTGCTGTGGACCCGCCTCGCGCCCCGCCCCCACGAGCCGGGCAACGGACTGCCCGCCGAGGGCAGCATCGACGTCCGGTGGGAGCTCGCCGAGGACGACACCTTCCGCCGCGTCGTGCAGAGCGGCACCCCCCCCGCCCCCGCCGCCGACAACCACACCGTCCACCTGGACCTGCGCGGCCTCGAACCCGACCGCGTGTACTGGTACCGGTTCCGCGCCGACCGCTGGATCAGCCCCACAGGCCGCACCCGCACCGCGCCCCGGCCCGACGCGGCGGTCGCCGCCGCCCGCTTCGGCCTCATCTCCTGCCAGCAGTTCGACGAGGGCTACTACACGGCCCTCGGCCACCTCGCCCGCGAGGACCTCGACGCGGTGTTCTTCGTCGGCGACTACATATACGAGAACGCCATCAACGCCCAGGGCGGCGCCCGCAAGCTGGCGGACCCGCTCCCGCCCTTCTACGACCACTGGACGATCACCCTGGACGACTACCGCCAGCGCTACGCCCTCTACAAGTCCGACCCCGAGCTCCAGGCCGCGCACGCCGCCCACCCCTGGTACGTCACGTGGGACGACCACGAGGTCGCCAACAACTACGCGGGCGACATCTCCCAGGACAACGACCCCGTCGACCGCTTCCGCGCCCGCCGCGCCGCCGCGTACCGCGCGTACTGGGAGAACATGCCGCTGCGAAGACCGCAGCGGCCCGACGGACCGGACATGAACCTCTACCGCCGTTTCTCGTACGGGCGGCTCGCCCAGTTCGACGTCCTGGACACCCGCCAGTACCGCTCCGACCAGGCCTACGGGGACGGCTGGCACACCCCCGGGCCCGAGTCGCGGGACCCGGCCCGCACGATCACCGGCGACGCGCAGGAGCGCTGGCTCCTCGACGGCTTCCACGCCTCCACCGCCACCTGGAACGTCGTCGCCCAGCAGGTGGCCCTCTCCCAGCACAAGGAGACCCCGGACGACGACGCCCGGGTCAGCATGGACACCTGGGACGGCTACTCCGCCTCCCGCGACCGCGTCCTGGCCGGCGTCGAGCAGGCCGGCGTCCGCAACCTGGTGGTCCTCACCGGCGACGACCACGTCCACTTCGCGTACGACATCAAGAAGGACTTCGACGACCCGGACTCGGCGACGCTCGGCGTGGAGCTCCTCGGCACCTCCGTCTCCAGCGGCTTCGACGGCGAGGAGCGGCCCTCCGACTGGGAGACGACGCTCGCCGCCAACCCGCACCTGAAGTACTACGACGCCCGGCGCGGGTACGTGGTGGTCACGCTCGACCCGCAGCAGGTGCGGGGCGACTTCCGTACGGTCACCAAGGTCACGACGCCGGGCGCGCCCATCACGACGGCCGCCACGTTCGTCTCGGAGGCGGGCCGGCCGGGGCTGCAGCAGGCGTGAGCGGCCCCGGCGGCAGTGCGTCCCGTCACATCGGCCCCCCGAATAAGATGTAAGCCCCACGTACCGGCTGCGGTCATGACACCATGGTTGAACAGACGACGACCATGGAGCGCCACGCATGACGGATCCCGGCCAGGACACGGCCGAGCAGCAGCGGGAACAGCAGAAGCAGAAGCAGAAACAGCAGAAGCAGCAGAAGCAGCAGCCCGTCCGGCCGGCCGGGCGGACCCCCCCCCCCCCCCCCCCCCCCCCCCCCCGCCACGAGCCTGATCGTCACCCTCGTCCTCGGCGGTCTGACCGCACTGCCGCCGCTCTCCATGGACATGTACCTCCCGGCCCTCCCGGAGGTCACCGGCGCGCTCCACAGCCCCGCCGCCACCGTCCAGCTCACCCTCACCGCCTGCCTCATGGGCATGGCGCTCGGCCAGCTCGTCGTCGGCCCCATGAGCGACAAGTGGGGGCGCCGCCGCCCCCTCCTCGCCGGCATGGCCGTCTACGTCCTCGCCACCGCCGCCTGCGCCCTCGCCCCCACCGCCGGGCTGCTCATCGGCTGCCGCCTCGTCCAGGGCCTCGCCGGCGCCGCCGGCATCGTCATCGCCCGGGCCGTCGTGCGCGACCTCTACGACGGCGTCGCCATGGCCCGCTTCTTCTCCACCCTCATGCTGATCTCCGGCGTGGCCCCCGTCGTCGCCCCGCTCATCGGCGGCCAGATCCTGCGCCTGACCGACTGGCGCGGCGTCTTCGTCGTCCTCACCGCCGTCGGCGTGCTGCTCACCCTCGCCGTCTGGCGCTTCCTGCACGAGACGCTGCCGCCGGAGAAGCGCCAGGCCGGCGGCCTCGGCGCGGCCCTGCGCGCGATGGGCGCCCTGCTCGCGGACCGGGTCTTCACCGGCTACATGCTCGCGGGCGGCTTCGTCTTCGCCGCGCTCTTCGCCTACATCTCGGCGTCGCCGTTCGTCGTCCAGGACATCTACGGGGCCTCCCCGCAGACCTTCAGCCTCCTCTTCGGCCTCAACTCCATCGGCCTGGTGCTGGTCGGCCAGGTCAACGGCAAGCTGCTCGTCGGCCGGGTGAGCCTCGACAAGGTCCTCGCCGCGGGCCTCGCCGTGATCACCCTGGCCGCGGTGGCCCTGCTGCTCATGGCCTCCGGGGTCTTCGGCAAGGCGGGCCTCGCGCCGGTCGCGGGCGGGCTGTTCGTCCTGATGTCCGCGATGGGCCTCGCGATGCCCAACACCAACGCCCAGGCGCTGATGCGCTCCCGCGACGCGGCGGGCTCCGCGTCCGCCCTGCTCGGCACGTCCACGTTCCTGCTGGGCGCGCTGGCCTCACCGCTGGTGGGCATCGCGGGGGAGGGGACGGCGGTGCCGATGGCAACGGTGCAGCTGGCTTGCGCGCTCGCGGCGGCGGCGTGCTTCCTGGGGCTGTGCCGCCCCTGGCAGCGGCGCGGTTAGCCGCCCCGGCGGGACGCCGTGACTGCGGGCGCCGCGGCCCGGGCCGCACCTGCTGGTCCGGCACCGCCGGTCTCGTACGTCGTGGCTGTTCGCCGCTGCGGCGGGGAGCAGAGGCCGGCGCCTCAGCAGGTTCTTCCGCCGCCGCGGCGAGTGACCACGACGGCGCGGCCCGGCGGTGCCGATGGCGGCGGTGCACGGCCCCGCGCTGCGGCCCGGGTCGGCCTGTCGGTTCGGCACCGCCGGTCACCTGCGTCGTGGCTGTTCGCCGTCGCGGCGGAAGGAACTGCTGCGGCGCCGGCCTCAATGCATCCGCCGCCGCGGCGAGTGACCACGACGGTGCAGGCCGGCGGTGCCCGGCCCGCCGGACGCCCCGGCCTCGCCGGCCGCAGGCCGCCCCGTGGGGGCCCGCATAGACTTCTTCAAATGCACGCCCCCCTTTCCCCCCGGTCCGGCGAGGAACTGCGCTCCGCGCTCGCCGGTCTCCTCGACGGTCTGCCGCCCCGCCAGGCCGCGCAGGCCGTCGAGCGGCTGATCGCCAGCTACCGGGGACTGACCCCCACCGACGCCCCGGTGCTGCGCGACCGCTCCGACGTGGCCGCGTACGCCGCCTACCGCATGCCGGCGACGTTCGAGGCCGTCCGCTCCGCCCTGGAGGCGTTCCGCGACCGGCTGCCGGACTTCGTCCCCGCCTCGCACGTCGACGTGGGCGGCGGCACGGGCGCGGCGACGTGGGCCGTGGCGTCCGCCTGGGAGAGCGACGCGGACGCGGTCCGGCGGACGACCGTCCTCGACTGGGCCGCCCCCGCCCTCGCCCTCGGCGCCGAGCTCGCCGGTACGGCCTCCGACCCGGCCCTGCGCGCCGCCCGCTGGGAGCGGGGGATCATCGGCGACGGCCTGCGCGTGCCGGACGGCACCGAGCTCGTCACCGTCTCGTACGTCCTGAAGGAGCTGACCGACGCCGGCCGGGCCGCCGTCGTGGCCGAGGCGGCCCGTGCCGCGCAGGCCGTCGTGATCGTCGAGCCGGGCACGCCGGACGGCTACCTGCGGATCATCGAGGCGCGCGACCGGCTGATCGCCGCGGGCTTCCGCGTCGTCGCGCCCTGCCCGCACAGTGCGGCGTGCCCCATAGAGCCGGGCCAGGACTGGTGCCACTTCTCGGCCCGGGTGAGCCGCTCCTCGCTGCACCGGCAGGTCAAGGGCGGCTCACTGGCGTACGAGGACGAGAAGTTCGCGTACGTGGCTGCCGTGCGGGGTTCCCTGCCGGAGGCTTCCGCGGACGCGTCCGCCGGGCCCGCCGGGCCCGCCGTGTCCGCCGTGCCCGCGCGCATCGTGCGCAAGCCGCAGATCCGCAAGGGTCAGGTCCTCCTCGACCTCTGCACGGCCGGGGACGGCCTGACCCGTCAGACGGTGACGAAGCGGCACGGCGACGCGTACCGGGCCGCTCGGGGCGCGGACTGGGGCGACGAGTGGCCTCCGGCCGGGGGGTGACGGTTTGCCCCAACGTGGCTGCCCGGCGGTGCCGAACCGCGCTAGCCCCGTAGCTCCTGCGTGCAGCACTTCACGCTGCCGCCGCCCTTGAGCAGTTCTCCGAGGTCCATGCCGATCGGCTCGTAGCCCCGTGCCCGCAGGGGTTCGAAGAGGCCGACCGCCGCCTGCGGCAGCAGCACGTGCCGGCCGTCGGAGACGGCGTTGAGGCCCAGCGCCGCCGCGTCCTCCTCGCTCGCGACCAGGGCGTCGGGGAAGAGCCGTCTCAGCACCTCCCGGCTGCCCGCCGAGAACGCGCCGGGGTAGTACATGATCTCGCTGTCGGTGGAGTCGTCGAGGACGCACAGCGCCGTGTCGAGGTGGTAGTAGCGGGGGTCGACGAGGTCGAGGCCGATGACCGGCCGGCCGAAGAACTCCTGCGCCTCGGGGTGGGAGAGCGGGCTGCTGCGGAAGCCGCGCCCGGCCAGCAGCCAGGAGGCGGTGACGGCGAAGTCGCCCTCGCCCTCGTTGATGTGCTCGGGTTCGAGCACGTCCGCGTAGCCCCGCGAGCGGAACCAGTCCGCGTGGACCGCGGCCTCCTCGGCCCGCTCGGGGTGGGCGAAGCGCGCGCCGAGCACCCGTCCGTCCACGACCGTCGCGCCGTTGGCGGCGAAGACCATGTCGGGCAGTTCGGGCCGGGGCTCCAGTTCCTCGACGGTGTGCCCGAGGGCGAGGTAGCGGTCCCTGAGGTCCTCCCACTGGGCGAGGGCGAGGGGGAGGTCGACCGGCTTGCCCGGATCCATCCAGGGGTTGATGGAGTAGGTGACCCTGAAGTGGGTCGGGGGGCACATGAGATAGCGCCGCGGAGTGGCCGCGCGTGGGGCTGTACTACGCAAGGAGTGCTCCTCACGGTGGTGTTGGGCACGTACGGATCGTCGTGCGTGGCCAAATCGTGCATGGTTCACGGGGGTTGGCGCATGAACCGTACGGGTGGTTTAGCGCTGGCCCACTCAAGCGACGCTGCTTCCGCTTCGCCCGCTCCGTCCCTTCGGTCACGCCCCCGCGCGCCCTCTTCGCACCCCCCTCGCACCCCCTTCGCATCCCTTTCGTCCTTTCGAGACGATACGTCTCGCTTCATCGTCGCTAGGATGCCGCCATGACCGACGCCCCGGCCCCCAAGACCCCCGACAAGACCACCGACAAGACCCCCGACGCCTCGCGCCGCAACGAGCGCTCCCGCCGCGCGATCCTCGACGCCGCCCTGGAGCTCGTCGGCGAGACCGGCTTCGCGAAGCTCACCATCGAGGCGATCGCCGCCCGCGCCGGCGTCGGCAAGCAGACCATCTACCGCTGGTGGCCCTCCAAGGCCGCGGTCCTCTTCGAGGCCGTCGTCCCCGAGGGCGTCGACCCCGCCGCCGTCGAGCTGCCCGACACCGGCGACATCGCCGCCGACCTGAAGACCGTGCTGCGGGCCACCGTCGACGACCTCAACGACGAGCGCCTCGACGCCCCCACCCGCGCCCTGACCGCCGAGACCGCCAACGACCCCGAGCTCGGCCGCGCCCTCACCGAGAAGGTCCTCGAACCCCAGCTCCAGGCGTACGTCCGCCGGCTGCGCGCCGCCCAGGAAGCGGGCCAGATCGACCCCGCCGCCGACCTCCGCATCGCCCTGGAACTGCTGGTCGGGCCGCTCTTCCACCGCTGGCAGACCCGCACCCTGCCGCTCACCCACGCCTACGCCGACACCGTCGTCGACCTGGCCCTGCGCGGCATGGCCCCGCGGCACCCCTAGCCGCGGCCCGGCCCGTCACTCGTCCGGGGGAGCCGGCCGGGGAGCCGCCCGGGGCGGCGCGGGGACCGGTGGCCCCGCCCGCGCGAGCGGCCGGTCTCACACCCCCTGGATACGTCCGACGGTCACACCAGGCGCAGGATGGTGGCAGCATTGACCGGAGACCGCGGTCGAAGTGAGGGGATAGATGGAACGCAAGAGCAGGTTCTCCCAGTGGCTGCGCCGCCCCAGGAGCGGAGCGGGCGGCGGTACGGGCACGGGCGCCGCGGACGGCGCCGCCCGCGAGGAACTGCTCCTGGCCGCCGCGGCCGCAGGCTTCCCGCTGGCCCCGGCCGCCCACCCGTCCGGGTACGGCTGTTCCTGTGAGCGCATCGGCTGTCCCACCCCGGGCCGCCACCCCGTCTCCTTCGCCTGGCAGACCCTCGCCACCACCGACGCCGACAAGGTCACGGCATGGCTGCGCGCCCAGCCCGAGGCCAACTTCGTCACCGCCACCGGCATCGCCCACGACGTCCTCGACGTGCCCGTGGAGGCCGGCCGGCAGGCCCTGGAGCGGCTGCAGAAGGCCGGCGTCGAGACGGGCCCCGTGGCCACCGTCGCCCCCGACCGCATGCTCTTCTTCACCGCCACCCGCGGCACCCCGGACGACGAGGACGAGTGGTGGCCCTGCGAGCTCGACTGCCATCCCGAGACGATGGACGAGCATCCGGGCCTGCGCTGGCACTGCCGCGGGAGCTATGTGCTGCTGCCCCCCTCGCGGCTGCCCGGGGACACCGGCGTCGCCTGGCTGCAGGGCCCCGAGCGGCCCCTGCCGGATCCGCTGACGCTCCTGGAGACCCTCACGGACGCCTGCGCCCAGTACGCGGGCGACCGCCCCGACCACGAGGCGGCCTGGCCCATCGGCCGCTGAGCCTCCCAGGCCTGCTGGGCCCCGGGTCCCCGGCCCCTGCCGCGGCGGGCCGCTGCTCGCCCTGCCGATTCGCTACTCGCCTGCCGGCTCGTTACTCGCCCTGCGCCGCCGTCATCGTGTCGATCCGGTTGAGGAAGACGATCTGCCCGCCGTCCGCGTCGCGCGGCGGCACCTGGACCGCCGCCTCCGACACCCGCGTGTAGGTCACCGAGCGCTTGAGGTCGCCCTTCAGCAGCGCCTTCGTCCGCGGGTCGGTGACCGCGGGCCGCAGCCCCTCGGCCATGGTGCGCTTCTCCCGGTGGTGCGCGGTGAAGAACACCAGCGCGCCGCCGCCCTTCGTGCGCAGCGCCGGCGCGGGGTAGGCGGGGGCCTGCTCGGGGGTGTCGATGAACTCCGTCCAGAAGGTGGCCGTGCGGCGCACCTTGTCGCGCTCTTCGCGCAGGCCCGTGGTGCGCGGCCCCGGCGCGAAGGACCTGCCCGCGCCGGTGCGCAGGAAGTCGGTGTAGGACGCGCTCACCTTGGCGGGGTCGGCCATCAGGCCGTGGCCCTTGCCCTTGGCCGCGGGGACGGCCTCGGCGTAACCGTCCTTGTCCGTCACGAACTCCGGCACCTTGCCCGGGTTCACGATCGACAGGTAGGCGGCCTTCCACGGCTCCTTCGCGGCGTAGCGCGTGAAGACCACGAGCCAGCGGTTGCCGTCGCGGTTGCTGCGCGTGTCGGCGAGGAAGAACTTCGGCCAGCCGGCCTGCTTCGGGACGGTGAACCGGGCGTCGTCCAGGACCAGCGGCGGGTAGTCGGGGTTGCCGCCCGGCGTCTGCGCGCTCTGCGCCGCCAGGTCGGACTTGCCTATCTCGGCCAGGGCACCGGTCTCGACCCGGGCGATGACGCCCGGGTCGAGCTTGCGGTAACCCTCGTTGTAGCCGTCGGTGAAGGCCTTGAGGGCCTTGGCGGCCTCAGCCCTGCCCGCCGACGGGACGATCTCCCGCTCGCCGTGCACCGTCATGCACCCGGTCGCCGTCAGCAGCAGTGCCGCTGCCGTCACGGCTGCCTGCGTCGTGCGCGGTCTGCGGGCCGGCCGGCGTCTCATCGGGCTTCGACTCCTTGGTGGCTGCTCGGTTCGGCGCCACCCTACCGGGGGCGAAGAACACCAGGAGGGTGGGGACCAGGTACAGCGCCCACACCGCCACCTGCAGCCACGTCGGGTCCGGCTGGAAGTTGAACACGCCCTTGAGCAGGGTTCCGTACCAGCTGTCCGCCGGGATCTGCTCGCTGACGTCGAAGGCCTTGCTGCCCAGGCCCGGCAGGACGTCCGCCTCCTGCAGGTCGTGGAAGCCGTAGGCGAGGACGCCCGCCGCGACCACGATCAGCATGCCGCCGGTCCACGTGAAGAACTTCGCCAGGTTGATCTTCAGCGCGCCGCGGTAGAACAGCCAGCCCAGCACCACGGCCGTGAGCAGCCCGAGCACCGCGCCGGCCAGCGGCCGGACGCCGTCGTCGGTGGCCTGCACGGCCGTCCAGATGAACAGCGCGGTCTCCAGGCCCTCCCGGCCCACGGCCAGGAAGGCGGTGACGACGAGCGCGGTCGTGCCCATCGCGAGCGCGGCGTCCAGCTTGCCGTGCAGCTCCTTCTTCAGGTGCCGCGCGGTGCGCCGCATCCAGAAGACCATCCACGTCACCAGGCCGACGGCGATGACCGACAGCGAGCCGCCGAGCATCTCCTGGGCCTCGAAGGTCATGGTCCGCGAGCCGTACTGGAGCAGCGCCCCGAAGCCCATGCTCAGCAGCACGGCCGCCGCGATGCCGGCCCACACCGGGCGCAGGGCGTCCCGGCGCCCGGTCTTGACCAGGTAGGCGACGAGGATGCACACGACCAGGCTGGCCTCCAGGCCCTCGCGCAGGCCGATCAGGTAGTTGCCGAACACGCGGCACCTCCGTTCAGGAAGGACAGACGGGTCACGCGAACAGGGCCTTGCCCCACCAGTCGCCCTTGTCCCGGACGCCCGGCGGTACGGCGAAGACCGCCGAACCCACGTGCTGGATGTACTCGTTGAGGGCGTCGTTGCGCGCCAGGTTCATCTGCAGCGGCACGAAGCCGTCGCGGACGTCCTTCTGGTAGGCGAGGAAGAACAGCCCGGCGTCCAGCCGGCCCAGCCCGTCGGTGCCGTCCGTGAAGGAGTAGCCGCGGCGCAGGATCGTCGCCCCGTTGTTGCTGTCGGGGTGGGCGAGGCGCACGTGCGAGTCGGGCTTCATGGCCTTCAGCAGCGGCTCGTCGTGCTCGCGCTGCTTGCCGACGGGCGCGCCCTCGGCCTTGTCGCGGCCGAAGATGTCCTCCTGCTCGGCGAGCGAGGTGCGGTCCCAGGTCTCGATGTGCATCCGGATGCGGCGCGCCACCAGGTACGAGCCGCCGGTCATCCAGTCCGGTCCGTCCTTCTCGCCGACCCAGACGTGCTTGTCCAGGCGGTCGGTGTCGGTGCCGGCGATGTTCCGGGTGCCGTCCTTGAAGCCCATCATGTTGCGCGGCGTCTGGGCGTCCGGCGTCGTCGAGGACGTCTTGCCGAAGCCGAGCTGCGACCAGCGGATCGCGACCTTGCCCATGCCGATGCGGGCCAGGTTGCGGATCGCGTGCACCGCGACCTGCGGGTCGTCGGCGCAGGCCTGGACGCACAGGTCGCCGCCGCTGCGGGCCGGGTCGAGGTTGTCGCCGGGGAAGGCCGGCAGGTCGATCAGGGCCTTGGGGCGGCGGCCCTTGAGGCCGAAGCGGTCCTTGCCGTCCTTCTCGAAAAGGCCGGGGCCGACGCCGAAGGTGAGGGTCAGCCGGGACGGCTTGAGGCCGAGGGCCTCGCCGGTGTCGTCCGGCGGCAGCTCGTCGTTGTCCTGGACGGCGCCCTCGCCCACCTCGTGGCCCGCGGTCATCCGCGCGGCGGCGGCCGTCCACTCCTGCAGCATCCTCACCAGGGCGGCGCGGTCGGTCGTCGTCACGTCGAAGGCCGCGAAGTGCAGCCGGTCCTGGACCGGGGTGGCGATGCCGGCCTGGTGCTCGCCGAAGAAGGGCACCGCGTCGCCGGCCGAGGCGGCCGGGGCGGCGTCGTGGCCGAGGCGCAGCGCGGTGGCGGTGCCGCCCGCGGCCGCGGCGCCGAGCGCGAGGCCGGCCCCGCCCCAGCCGAGGACGGCGCGGCGGGAGGGCTTGGCGGAGGAGGCGGGCGCGGCCTGCGGGGCGTTCCCAGTGGTGCCGGTGCCGGTGCCGGTGCTGCCAGTGCTGCCGGTGCTCTCAGTCTTGTGCGTCTTATCCGTCTTGTCCGTCATCGCAGGTCCCCCGTTACTTGGCGACGGCGCCGGCAAGCTTGGACAGGGGCTCCGCGAGGGCGTTCACGGCGTCGGAGAGCTTCTTGCGGTCGTCCTTGCCGACGCTGTCGTACGCCTTGAAGGTGTCACCGTCGCGGTACTCGCCGAGCAGCTTCTTCAGCGCGGCGAACTGCTTGTCCAGCTCCGTGGTGAGCGCGGCGTCGCTCTTGGCGGCGACCGGCTTCAGCAGCTCGTAGGACTTCTCGGCGCCCTCGACGTTGGCCTGGAAGTCGACCAGGTCGGTGTGGCTGTAGCGCTCCTCCTCGCCGGTGACCTTGCCGGTGGCCACCTCGTCGAGCAGCTCCTTGGCGCCGTTGGCCATGCTGGTCGGGGTGATCTCGGCGGTGCCGACGCGCTTCTGCCAGTCCTTGAGGTCCGTCATCAGCTGGTCGGCCAGCTTCTTGTCGTCCTCGTCGATCTTCTTCTCGTCCCAGAGCGACTTCTCCAGCTTGTGCCAGCCGGTCCACTTCTGGTCCTTCTCCAGGCCGTCCTCGCGGACGTCGACCTTCGGGTCGATGTCACCGAAGGACTCCGCGACCGGCTCGGTGCGCTCCCAGCCGATGCGGGAGACCGCGTAGAGCTTCTTCGCCTCGTCGACGTCTCCGCTCTTGACCGCGTCGGCGAACTTCTGCGCCGCCGGGATCGTCTCGTCGGCCTGCTCCTGGGCGTACTTGCGGTACGCGGCGACCGCCTTGTCCAGCTCCGGGTTCGCCTTCTCCGCCTTGCCGCCGCCGGTCACCGTGATCTTCTGGCGGATGCCGTCGCCCTTCATGCCGGGCTTGCAGGCGATTTCGTAGTCGCCCGACTTCTTGATCGTCGCGGTGATCTCGGCCTTGGTCTTCGGGCCTATGTTCTCCCGCTCCGTCACGATCCGGTCGCCGGCGGCGTACACGTACACCTCGGTGACCTTCGAGCCGGTGTTCTCAATGTTGATCTTTATGTGCCCGGCCGGGAACGAGGTCTTCGAAACCTCGCACTTGTCGTCGGAGGCGGTGACCTTGATCGCGTCCGTGTCCTTGCTGTCCGACTTCTCGGCGCAGCCGGACACGGTGGTCAGGGCCGCGGCCGCGGCGACGGCGGCTATGGCGGAGGAGCGGAAGGCGCGCATAGGGGCTCCAGGCGTGCTCGGAGAGGACGGATAAGGACGTACATGACGTACGCGCCATAAACGGCATGGCTGAAAAGAAGCTGGCCGAATAAGGCCGCCCTAACTTATCTGAGGCTTGCCTACCCTGTTCCCGGAAGGGTGCGTGATTCTGCTCTCACGAGGCAAAATCTCGTCCCGCGCGCCACGGGATCACCAAAGGTTCACCGGTGCGCGGGTGATCAATTACTTCCACCGGCTGCAAATAGACACGAGTGAGCAACTCCGCTTCGAGGACGCGGGCCGGCGGGCCCTCCGCCGCGACCCGGCCGCCGTGCAGCACCGCCACCCGGTCCGCGTAGGCCCCGGCGAGCCCGAGATCGTGCAGCACGACCACGACGGCCGCCCCGGCCGCCGCCCGCTCGCGGCAGACCCGCAGCACCAGCTCCTGGTGGCGCAGGTCCAGCGCGGCGGTCGGCTCGTCGAGCAGCAGGAGCGGGGTGCGCTGCGCGAGGACGCGCGCCAGCGCGACCCGCGCCCGTTCGCCGCCCGACAGCGCGGCGAACGGGCGGGAGGCGAACCCGCTCACCTCCGCGGCGGCCATCGCCTCCCGCACGGCCGCGTCGTCCTCGCCCTCGGCGGGCGTCCCGGCCCAGGGCGCGCGGCCCATGCGGACGACGTCCTCCACCGGGAACGGGAACGACAGCTCGGACGACTGCGGCAGGACGGCCCGGCGCAGGGCGAGTTCGGCCGCCGACCAGGAGGCGGCCGGCTCGCCGTCGATCCGCACCTCGCCGGACGCGGCGGGCAGGTCGTGCGCGAGCGCGGCGAGCAGCGTGGACTTTCCGGCGCCGTTGGGCCCGACGAGGGCGAGGACCTCGCCCGCGGCGACGCCCAGGTCCACGCCGTCGAGAACGGCGCGGCCACCGAGCCGCACGCGGAGGGAACGGGCCTCGGCACCGTCCGTGCCGAGGGGGGAGGGGGTGGGGAGGCGGCGGTTGCGGGTGCGGAAGAGGGCCTGGGCCGCGCGGGTGCGGCTCATGCCCAGCCTCCCTGCTTACGGCGGGTCCTGCGCAACAACCAGCTGTGCTTTCCCGGGGGGCAACCCCCGGACCCCCGGCCGGATCCCGCGCGGCTCATGCCCATCCTCCTTGCTTGCGCCGGGTCCGCCTCAGCAGCCAGAAGAAGAACGGGCTGCCGAAGAGGGCCGTCAGGACGCCCAGCGGCAGTTCCGCCGGCTGGGCCGCCGTGCGGGCCGCGAGATCCGCCGCGACGAGGACCAGCGCCCCGCCCAGCGCACTGCCCGGCACCAGGAACCGGTGCCCCGGCCCCGCGGCCATCCGCAGCAGGTGCGGCACCAGCAGCCCCACGAACGTGATCACCCCCGCCACGGCCACCGCCGCCGCCGTCAGCAGCGCGACCACCAGGACCAGCACCAGCCGCAGCCGCTCCACGTCCACCCCGAGGTGGCGCGCCGGCCGCTCGCCGAGCGCGAGGAGGTCCAGCTTCCGCCCGTACAGCGGCGCGACGGCCAAGCCCACCAGAGCGCACGGCAGAACGGCGAGCACCTTCGGCCAGGTCGCCTGCGCGAGCGAACCGAGCTGCCAGAACGTGATCTGGGTGACCTGCGCGTTGTCGGCGAGGAAGACGCCGAGGCCGACGAGCGCGCCACCGAACGCGTTCACCGCGATGCCGGTGAGGATGAGCGTCACCACTTCCGTACGGCCGCCCGAGCGCGAGAGCGCGTACACGAGGAGGACGGTCACGAGTCCCGCGGCGAACGCGCAGGCGGTGACGGTCCAGTTGCCCAGGAAGTGCAGCTCCAGCGAGATCGCGGCGACCGCCCCGACCGCCGAGCCCATCGAGATGCCGATGACGCCGGGTTCGGCGAGCGGGTTGCCGAACACGCCCTGCATCAGAGCGCCGGCGCAGCCGAGCGACGCCCCGACGAGCAGGGCCAGGGCGACGCGGGGCAGCCGTACGTTCCACAGCACGCTCTCGGGGACCCGCTCCAGTTCCGCGCCGCCGAGCCCCGCCCGGTGCAGCAGGGAGCCCAGCACGTCGCCGAGCGGGATCTCGTACGCGCCGAGCCCGGCGGAGAGCAGGCACGCCAGCAGCAGGGCCGCGGCCAGGCCGGCGGCGAGGAGGGCGGTGGTGCGCCGGCGGCGCGGCGGCCGCTCGCCGCCGGGCGGCCCGGCGGTGGGCGCGGGGGAGGCCGTGGTGCGCAGGAGGGCCACGGTCACTTCCCGCGGTGGATCTGCTCGACGAGGGAGGCGAGGACGGCGTCCGTGCGCGGGCCGAAGTTCAGCAGGACGCCGTCGTCCACGGAGGCCACGCGGCGGTCCAGGCCGGCCGGCGTCTGCCCGACGCCGGGGATCTTCACGAGGCCGTCCACGCCGCCGACGGAGTCGAGGCCCTTGCTCATGACGAGAATGACGTCCGGCGCGGCCTTGGCGAGCGCCTCGCTGGTGAGGGGCGTGAAATCCTTCTTCAGCCCGGACTCCTTGCCCGCGTCCACCCCGCCCGCGGCCTCGATGAGGGAGTCCGCGCCCGATCCGGCCCCGCCGAGGAGGTAGACGGAGGCCGTGCCGCGCAGGTAGAGGAAGGCGACGCGGGGCTTCTTGCCCCCGCCGTGCGGAACGCCTTCCTCCGCCTTCTTCAGCCGCTGCTGCGTACGGCGGTTGAGCTCCTCGCCGGCCGCGGGGACACCGAGGGCGGCGGCCACCTTGCCGATGCGGGGCGCGACGTCGGCGAGGCTCCGGGCGGGGTCGAGGACGACCAGGGGGACTCCGGCGGCGCGGATCTGCTCGACGGCCTCGGCGGGCCCGGTCGTCGTCTCCGCCAGCACGAGCGTGGGCTTGAGCGAGAGCACGCTCTCGGCCGAGACGTCGTGGGCGCGGGTGACCACGGGCAGCTTCGCCGCCTGCTCGAAGGTGGCGGTCACGTCGCGGGCGACGACCCGGTCGCCGAGGCCGAGCGTGAAGACGATCTCGGACAGCGCGCCGGTGAGCGGAACGATCCGGTCCGTGCTGCGGACGGTGACGTCATGCCCGTCGGCCGACCGTACGGTGGCGGGCAGTCGGGACGCGGGGCTGCCGGGGAGTGGCTCGATACGGTCGGTTGCCGGAGCCTTGGCGGCTGCCGCGGACCCTGCTGAGCTGCTCGAATCGCCCGAGGAGCCGCAGCCGGTGAGGGTCAGGGCGAGCAGAGCGAGCCAAGTGAGCAGTGCGGCGCGTATGCCGGTGCGACGTGGGGTAGGTATCGCGGTGCCCGCCGACTGCCGTTGAAGCACGGTTCCGTCTGCCTTTCGCTCCGGCCGGGGGTTTCCGACCTGATGGGATGTAGCTTAGGTTAGCCTTACCTAAGTCGCCAGGGTGTGCGACGTCTGCTGTCCCGCCTGGAAGGGGCTCTCCGATGCTGCCGCCGTCGCTCAGACCTGCCCGCGCCCTCCGCTTCGCCCTGTCGGCGGCGCTGCTGGCGGGGCTGGTGGGGGTGACGGGTGCGGCAGGGCTCGTGCCGGCCGGGGTCGCGCACGCGGACGGTGCGGCGCGGACGGTCTCCGGAGGCAGGCTGGACTGGGGCATCAAGTCCTCCTTCCAGAGCTACGTCACCGGCCCCATCGCCCAGGGGCGCTGGGACCTGCAGGGCGGCGCCGCCACGACCAGCGGCGGCAGGTTCCGCTTCCACTCCGCCAAGGGCAGCTACGACGCGGGCAGCGGGGCCTTCGAGGCCGGCTTCTCGGGCGGCGTGCACTTCACGGGCCACAAGAAGCCCGACGGCTCGTACGAACTCGACCTCACCATCAGCCGCCCGACCGTCCGCATCACGGGCGCGAGCGGCACGCTCTACGCCGACATGGCCAGCAGGGCCAAGGGCACGGGCGAGGTCACCCGGGCCTCGCAAGTGCCCCTGGCCGCGCTCGACCTGAAGGGCGTGAACATGCGCGGCGCGGGAACGGCCGTCACCCTGGCCAACGTCCCCGCCACGCTCACCGACCAGGGTGCGAAGGGCTTCGCCGGCTATTACGCGGCCGGCACGGCGCTGGACCCGGTCGCGCTGTCGGCGGACGTCCTGGCCGAGGCGAGCGGAGCACCGGCTTCCGGACCACCGGCTTCCGGACCACCGGCTTCCGGAGCGCCGGAGCCGGAGAAGTCCGAACAGAAGGACGCCCCCAAGGGCGAGTTCACCGGCGCGGCCGTCGACTGGGGTGTGCGCCGCACCTTCCGCGAATACGTCACCGGGTCCATCGCCCAGGGCTCCTGGAAGCTCGGCGACGGCGCCCAGGACGGCGGCGCGCTCTTCCGCTTCCCCGCCGGCAAGGGCACGTACGACGAAGCGGGGCGTACGGTGGACGCCGCGTTCGCCGGCACGGTCCGCTTCACCGGCAAACAACTCGACCTGGCCCTGAGCGCGGTCAAGGTGACGGCGAAGGACGGCAAGGGGACGCTGTCGGCGGACGTCGCGAGCGGCGGCGGCGAACCCCGCCGGTCCGTTCCGCTCATCACCTTCGACGCCTCCGGCCTGAAGGAGAAGGACGGCCTCGCCACCGTCACCGAAGCCCCGGCCGAGCTCACGGCCGAAGGCGCGGAGGCGTTCGGCGGCATGTACCGCAAGGGAGAGGCCATGGACCCCGTCTCCCTCGCCGTCCCCCTCGACGCGAAGGCGAAGCTGCCGCCGCTGCCGGACCTCGGCCGGGCGTCGGCGCCGGCCGAAGGTGACCCGACGGCGGGTCAAAAGGCGGATTCCGGCCGTAAGGTGGCCGCAAAGGGTGCAACCGAGGCCTCATCCTCCTCGTCCTTCCCGGTGCTTCCGGTAGTCGCGGGTGCGGCGGGCGTCGTCGTGGTGGCCGCGGCTGCCCTCTACGCCATGCGCCGCCGCCGGTCCGCCGGCTGAAGCCACGACCGACTCCGCGCCGGCTGCGGCGCGTGCGCTCTTCTCTTGCTCTAGCTAAGGAGACAACCGACGATGACCGTCACCTCCCGCCGGGCGCTTGCCGCGCTCGCCACGGCGACCGTGCTGGGCGCTACGGCGCTGGCCGTGCCTGCGTCCGCGGCGGATGCTCCGCCGAAGACCGACGGGCAGCCGTCGAACCTCGGATTGAAGGACGCCACTCTGGAGTGGGGTGTGAAGGAGTCCTTCCGGGACTACGTCGTCAACGGCGCGGCCGACGGCCGGATCAGAGTGGGCGGCGGCGCCAAGCAGGCCTCCGGCAACGGAGCCTTCACCTTCGGGGAGGGGACGGGCACCTACGACCAGGACAAGCACGCGGTCACCACCACCTTCAAGGGCAGCGTGCGGTTCTTCGGCCACGCCGACGACGACGGCAAGTGGGAGCTCGACCTCAAGCTGGACGACCTGAAGTTCAAGTCCGAGGGCAAGAAGGGCAGCATCACTGCCGACGTCACGACCAAGGGCGGCCAGGTTCAGCAGGACGTCGAGATCGCGGCGCTCGACCTGACGGGCGTGAAGCCGGGCGGCGCGGGCGGCTCGATCGTCTACCCGAAGATACGGGCGACGCTGACGGAGGCCGGGACGAAGGTGTTCTCATACCGGGATAAGCCGGTTTACAAGGCGGGCGCGGAGCTCGACGCGGTCACGCTCTCGGCCAAGGTGGGCGATGCGGCGCAGCCCCCGGCGACTGGTGGTCAGACCGGTGGCGGCCAGGCCGGTGGCGGGCAGTCCGGTGGTGCGACCGGTGGTCAGACCACGGGCGGTCAGACCGGTGGACAGACCACAGGCGGTCAGACGGGTGGGCAGACCACCGGAGGCCAGACCACGGGCGGTCAGACCGGCGGCAGCACCGGCGGCGGGGAGCAGAAGCCCGACGGCGTTCTGTACGACGGGTACTTCCACTGGGGCGTGAAGAAGTCCTTCCGCGAGTACATCGTCAACGGCCCGGCCGACGGCAAGGTCGAACTCTCCGGCGGCGCGGTGAAGTCCGGCGACGGCTACCGCTTCGGCAAGGACAAGGGCGAGGGCAAGTTCGACGCGGCTACCTCCACCCTGGACGCGGCCTTCAACGGGCAGGTGCGCTTCACCGGCCATGACGGTCAGCTGGACCTGACGTTCAGCAAGTTCAAGGTCCACGCGTCCGGCACCACCGGCACGCTCACCGCGGACGTCACCACCAAGGATCCGAAGGCCGGTACGGCCACCAAGACGGTTCAGCTCGCCGACCTGACGCTGCCCGTCGACGCTCTCAAGGCCAAGGACGGAGTGGTGCACCTTCAGGGCGTCACCGCGAAGATGACCGAGGACGGCGCGAAGGCGTTCGAGTACAAGGGCAAGCCGTTCCCGGGCTACAAGAAGGGCGCCGCATTCGACCCGGTGACCGTCGCCGTCGCCACCGTTGAGAACGCCAAGCTCCCGGAGCCCCCGGCCGGCACCGGTGAGGGAACCGGAACGGGCGGCACCGGCACCACCGGTAGCACCGGCACCACCGGGGCCACCGGAACCGGCGGCACCGCCGCAACCACCGGCGGTGCCGGAACCACCGGTGGCACCGGTGCCGCAACCGGTGACACCGCCGCACTCGCCCGCACCGGCGCCACCACCCCCACCGCCCCCCTCCTCGGC
>NZ_JBPQTW010000130.1:0-18548 GCF_051386535.1 Streptomyces sp. URMC 127 | reverse complement strand
GCCCCGGCACCCCTCCCCCACCGCAGCTCGCCTCCGTCGAAGGCGTCGACGTCTCCAGCCACAACGGGAACGTCCCCTGGCAGACCCTCTGGAACAGCGGCAACCGCTTCGCCTACGTCAAGGCGACCGAGGGCACCAGCTACACCAACCCCTCCTTCGCGCAGCAGTACAACGGCTCCTACGCCGTGGGCATGATCCGCGGGGCGTACCACTTCGCCCTCCCCGACAACTCGTCCGGCGCCGCGCAGGCCACGTACTTCGCCTCGCACGGCGGCGGCTGGTCCCGGGACGGCAGGACGCTGCCGGGCGTGCTGGACATGGAGTACAACCCGTACGGCCCGACCTGCTACGGCATGGGCGCGAGCGCGCTCGTCCGCTGGATCGCGGACTTCTTCGCCACGTACAAGGCCCGCACGGGGCGGGACGCCGTGATCTACACGTCGACCAGCTGGTGGAAGCAGTGCACCGGCAACTACGGCGGCTTCGGCTCCACCAACCCGCTGTGGGTGCCCCGCTACGGCTCCTCCGCCGGTGAACTCCCGGCGGGCTGGGACTACTACACCTTCTGGCAGTACACCGACACCGGCCCGACGGTCGGCGACCACAACCGCTTCAACGGCGCGTACAGCAGGCTCCAGGCCCTCGCCAACGGGTGAGCGGCCCCCGGAGGAAGAGCACCGGGCCCCCGGCACATCGGCGCCGGGGGCCCGGTTCTGTCATCGTTCGTCCTTCGTCGACCGGCCGTCGGCCGTCAGGCGCAGGTGCCCGCCGGGCGGGTGCGGGTGACCAGGTCGGTCGAGCCGGTGGTGCCGTCGGTCCACACCACCTGCTTGCCGCCGGCCGCGGCCGGGGAGGACTGCTCGCCGCGGTTGCACGAGACGCGCGCCCTGGAGGAGCCGTCGGCCGCGAACTGCCACAGCTTGGGCAGCGACTCGTTGTACCCGGTCGCGTCCGGCTGCGCGTCGGTGACCGTCACCGCGCTCTCGGAGGCGGTCAGCTCGGTGGCGCGGAGGGCGCCCGCGCCCTTCTCCGGGCTGAGGTCGGTGACGCCGGTGCCGTCGGGCTTGGCGCGGCGCACGGCCACCTGGCCCTTGTCCCCCGCCGTCTCGTCCACGAGCCAGAAGACGCCGGTCGCGTTGATGCCGGTCTGCCCGATGTTCTCGGGCTTGCCGAGCTGCCCCATCGGGGTCTTCTTGCCGGTGGCGAGGTCGAGCACCTCGGTGCCGACGCGGTAGTCGTCGCCCTCGGGGTAGAGGGTGGCGTACGCGATCCTGCCGCCGCTGAGGGACGGGAGGGCCGTCGCCTGCTCGGCGCGGGCGCCGTCCACCCAGGTGGGCTGCCGGTCGCCGGCGCGCACGTAGCCGACGTGGCGGTCGCCGAGGAGGCCGGCGGTGTCGAAGACGACCGTGCCGTTCTCGACGCGCACGTAGTAGACCGTGCCCGTCTCCGTCGCGTACAGCTTCTTGACCGGTCCGCCCGCCAGCGGCCGGGACAGGACCTCCATGCCCTTGGGGCCGTAGGCGGCCCACGCGACGGTCTTGCCGTCGGTGGCCGGGCTGACGTGGTAGCGGCCGTCGTTGGGGCTGATCAGCTTCGGGGCGCCGCTGCCGTCCACGCGGCCGGCCCACACGGAGTACGCCTCGGTGCCGTCGTCGTTCGAGCGGGAGGCCGTCCACCAGCCGCCGCCCGCGCCGGCGCCGGTGCCGGCGGTGTTGAGCTTGGCCGAGAGCACGTCGCTGTCGACGCCGAGGGCCTGCTCCCAGTTGGGGACGATGCCGTGGGCGTTGAAGGAGCGCTGGACGACGCCCAGCTCCTTGGCGGAAACGCCGAGCGCCTTGGCGGCGGCGATGACGGCGTCGCGGCCCTCGGTGAAGCCGTCGAGGGGCGTCATGTACTCCGCCAGCGCCTTGTAGACGATCTTGTCGGCGAGGGTGCGGCCCACGTCCTCGCGGATGTCCCACAGGGCGCCCGAGAAGATCGTGGAGTTCAGGTGCACCCCGCCGTTGTCGGTGGAGAAGCTGACGCCGCGGAATCCCTTGGCCGTGGTGCGGCCGTCGTTGAGGTCGCGGAAGGCGCACTGCCGCGGGGTCTTCGTCCGGCACAGGTTCCCGCCGAGCAGGCCGGCGTCCGGGTCGTCCATGGCCATGCCGGCGGCGTCGACGGCGATGGCGTTGCCGAAGTAGTCGGCGAGGGCCTCGTTGAGGGCGCCGGACTGGCCCGCGTAGACCAGGTTTGCGGTGTGCTCGACGACGCCGTGGGTCATCTCGTGGCCGACGACGTCGAGGTCGGCGGAGAGCGTCTTGTAGTCCTGGTCGCCGCCGCCGTACACCATCTTGGTGCCGTCCCAGAAGGCGTTGACGTACGAGTCGCCGAACTCGGTGACGCCGACGAGGGAGTTGATGGCCATGCCGCGGCCGTCCAGGCTGTCGCGGCCGTGGACCTTCTTGTAGTAGTCGTACACCTTGCCCGCGGCCCAGTGGGCGTCGACCGCGCCGGCCTCCGTGGCGTCCTTGCCGAAGCCCGGCGTGGGCGAGCCGAACTCCTTGATGCCCTCGGGCCAGCGGCCCTCGGTCTCGCTGACGTCCTTGCCGCGCGCGTCCCAGGTGGTGACCGGGTTCTTGCTGGAGTCCCACATCCGCGCGTAGTCCGTCATGACGTACTCGTTGCGGGCGGTGTCCTTGACGAGGCCGAGCTCGACGGTCGTCCCGTCGTACCTGACGCCGGAGCCGGTGACGCCGGGGCTGACGGGGCCGGCGTCGGCGCGGGCGGCGCTCCTGGGAGCCGCGGCCGTGCCCGGGCCCGCGCCCGTGCCCGCTTCCGTGCCGAACGTCTTGATGCCGCTGTACTGCAGCACCGGGTAGCCGGCCTTGGCGTCGATGTAGACCTCGCGCAGCACGGGGTGCCCGGTGGCCGGGTCGGTGCCGCGGACGGTGACGTGGTGGGTGAGGACGCCGGGGCCCTTGGGGATGACGACGAGGCCGCGCGCGGTGCCCGTCAGGGGGCGGTCCGGTCGCGTTGCGCCCTTGGCGCGGGCGGCGTCGCCCTTGGCGAGCCGGTTGCCGGTGAGGTCGCGCAGGGTCGCGGCGACGGCACGGTCGACGGCGAGCTTCTCGCCGACCTCGGCGCCGGTGTCCGTCTTCAGGCCGGTGAAGTACTTGCCGGAGGTGCCGGTGACGACGCGCTTGCCGTTCTTGTGCTCCATGCGCACGACGTACTGGCCGCCCAGCACCTCGACGCCGCGGTGCTTCTGCTGGAGCCTCACGGTCTCGGACGCCCCTGCGCTCAGGGTCTGTACGGGCTTCAGGTCGCGGGCCGGCTCGGCGATGCGGTAGCGGCCGCGCTTGTCCGCGAGGTGGCCGCGGGCGGCGTCGGCGGCGCTGCCGGAGGACGCGGCGGCCTCGCGGATGCCGGCGACCAGGGCCGGGGTGGAGGTGCCCTTGCCCGGGATCACCTCCGCCGGGCCGTCGTTGCCGCCGCCTCCGGCCGCCTGGGCCGGGGCCGCGGCGATGAGAAGCGCGGCGGCACCGATGAGTGCCGCCGCGCCGGATATTCCGTTTTTGCTGTTCGCTCTTTCCGGTCTCCGTGAACGTGCGTCGGTCATGCGCACAGTTCCCCCTCGGGTGACTGGTCGGTCAGCTGAGCGTGGTCAGGGACATGCAACCGGTGGGGTTCGCGACCGTCAACGGGGCAAATGAGACAGGAGCTTGGGCGTGCGCGTCAGGCGTCGACGGGCTCCCACGAGGCGGTGCCCGCGCCGTCGCGCACCACGCGCCCGAAGACCACGTCCGCGAAGTGGATGCCGAAGCCGGTCGTGCCGGGCTCCGCCATCTCCGCGACGAGGCGGCGGCGGAACTCCGCGGACTGCCGGGGGTCGTGGTCGACGACGGCGGACCACTCGGGGTGGGCGATCTGGAGCGGCGAGTGCAGGGCGTCGCCGAAGGCGATCAGGCGGCGGCCGCCGCCGGTGATGACGTAGGCGGCGTGGCCCGCGGTGTGGCCGGGCGTGAGCATGACGCGGACGCCGGGGAAGATCTCCTCGCCGTCGGTGACCGTGCGCAGGCGGGGCTCCAGGGAGGTGAGGAGCTCCGCGGGCACGCCGTGCTGCTCGGCGTGGTGCCGGTGCTCCCACTCGGGCGCGCTGATGAGGTGGAGGGCGCCGGCGTCGGCGAGCTGTGCGGACCAGCCGACGTGGTCGCCGTGCAGGTGGGTGATGGCCACGGCCTCGATGCCGGCGGGGGTGCGGCCGAGGCGGGCCAGGTTGTCGAGGAGGGCGCCGCCGTTGATCTCGCCCACGGGGGAGCCGGGTTCGGCCGGGTGGTGGCCGGGGCCGAAGCCGGCGTCGATGAGCAGGGCCCGGTCGCCGTGCTCGACGAGGAGGCCGCCCATGCTCGCCACGAGGTTGCCGCTCGCGTCCAGGTACTCGGGGTGCTTCGCCCAGACCTCGTCGGTGGCGTCCGGCAGCCAGCCGCGCCCGAGCTGACCGGCGCCGTCCGGCACGTAGGTGACCTTGGTGTCGCCGAGCTGCAGGGAGCGGATGCCGGAGGGGCGGCGGAGGCGGGCGTCGTCGTACATGGGTGGTTTTCCGTCCTTCGACTGCGGGAGCGCGGGAAGTTCTTGATCAGGACCATAAGCTTATGGCTTGAATGATTCAAGCTCGAAACTTAAAAGCTTGATGCAGATGCCCTTGGCTACGATGGCGTCCATGAGCACCCCGGAAGCGCACGTCATCGCCGAGCGGCGGCTCTGCGGCCTGGTGAACGGCCTCGCCCGCCGGATCGCGGACCACGTGCGCGACCGCGCGGCCCTGCTGGACCTCACCGCGCCCCAGGCGACCGCCCTGCGGGAGCTGACCGGCCCCATGACGATGCGCGAGCTCGCCGACCGCATGGCCTGCGAGCCCTCCAACGCCACCTTCGTCATCGACAAACTGGAGGGCCGCGGGCTCCTGGAGCGCCACCCGCACCCCACCGACCGCCGCGCCAAGCAGCTCGTCCTCACCGGCGAGGGCACGGCCCTGCGCGAGCGGCTCATGGAGCTCCTCGCCCGGGAGTCGCCGCTGGCCGGGCTGTCCCAGGAGGAGCAGGACGCCCTGCACGGCCTGCTGGACAAGGCCGTCAGCCACGGCTGACCCGCACGAACGGCGCGGGGCCCGCACCTCTTCCCAAGAGGTACGGGCCCCGCGCCGTTGCGGCCGCTACGGCCACCGCGTCGTCATCAGGCAGCCATCAGGCAGCCACCACGACCTCCGCCTCGGCCGGCTGCAGCGCCAGGGACAGCACCTGGCGGACGTCCGAGACGGGGTGCACGTCGAGCTTCTCCAGCACCTCGGCCGGCACGTCGTCCAGGTCCGGCTCGTTGCGCTTCGGGATGATCACCGTGGTCACGCCCGCGCGGTGCGCCGCCAGCAGCTTCTGCTTGACGCCGCCGATGGGCAGGACGCGCCCCGTCAGGGACACCTCGCCCGTCATCGCGACGTCCGGCCGCACCGCGCGGCCCGACAGCAGCGAGGCGAGCGCCGTCGTCATCGTGATGCCCGCGCTCGGGCCGTCCTTCGGTACGGCACCCGCCGGGACGTGCAGGTGGACGCCCCGGTCCTTGAAGTCGCCCACCGGCAGCTCCAGTTCCGCGCCGTGCGAGCGGAGGAAGGACAGGGCGATCTGTGCCGACTCCTTCATCACGTCGCCCAGCTGGCCCGTCAGCGTCAGGCCCGCGCCGCCCGTCTCCGGGTCGGCCAGCGACGCCTCGACGAAGAGGACGTCGCCGCCCGCGCCCGTGACCGCCAGCCCGGTCGCGACACCCGGCACGGCCGTGCGCCGCTCGGCCGGGTCCTGCGCGGACTCCGGGGTGTGGTGGGGCCGCCCGATCAGCGGCCGCAGCTGCTCCGCGCCGATGGTGAACGGCAGCTCCTGCTCGCCCAGTTCGTGCTTGGCCGCGACCTTGCGGAGCAGCCGGGCCACCGAGCGCTCCAGGTTGCGCACGCCCGCCTCGCGCGTGTACTCGCCGGCGAGGCGGCGCAGCGCCTCGTCGTCGATGACGACCTCGCCGGGCGCGAGGCCGGCCCGGTCCAGCTGCCGGGGCAGCAGGTGCTCGCGGGCGATGACGACCTTCTCGTCCTCGGTGTAGCCGTCGAGGCGGACGAGCTCCATACGGTCCAGGAGCGCTTCGGGGATGGCTTCCAGGACGTTGGCCGTCGCCAGGAAGACGACGTCGGACAGGTCGAGTTCGACCTCCAGGTAATGGTCCCGGAAGGTGTGGTTCTGGGCCGGGTCCAGGACTTCGAGCAGAGCGGCCGCGGGGTCGCCCCGGAAGTCGGAGCCCACCTTGTCGATCTCGTCGAGGAGGACGACCGGGTTCATCGACCCGGCTTCCTTGACCGCCCGCACGATGCGGCCCGGCAGCGCGCCGACGTACGTGCGGCGGTGGCCGCGGATCTCGGCCTCGTCGCGGACGCCGCCGAGGGCGACGCGGACGAACTTGCGGCCCATGGCGCGCGCGACGCTCTCGCCGAGGCTGGTCTTGCCCACGCCGGGCGGGCCGACGAGCGCGAGCACCGCGCCCCCGCGCCGCCCGCCGACCACGCCCAGCCCCCGGTCGGTGCGCCGCTTGCGCACCGCCAGGTACTCGGTGATCCGTTCCTTGACGTCCTCCAGGCCCGCGTGGTCCGCGTCGAGGACCGACTTGGCGCCGGGGATGTCGTACGCGTCCTCCGTGCGCTCGGTCCAGGGCATTTCCAGGACGGTGTCCAGCCAGGTGCGGATCCAGCCGCTCTCGGGGCTCTGGTCGGAGGCCCGCTCCAGCTTTCCGACCTCCTTGAGGGCCGCCTCGCGGACCTTCTCGGGGAGGTCGGCTGCCTCGACGCGGGCGCGGTAGTCGCCGGACTCGTCCTCGGGGTCGCCGTTGAGCTCGGCGAGCTCCTTGCGGACGGCCTCCAGCTGGCGGCGGAGCAGGAACTCGCGCTGCTGCTTGTCGACGCCCTCCTGGACGTCCTTGGCGATGGACTCGGCGACGTCCTGCTCGGCGAGGTGCTCGCCCAGCCACTTGACGGCCAGCTTCAGGCGGGCGACGGGGTCGGCGGTCTCCAGCAGCTCCACGCGCTGGGCCACGGTCAGGAACGGCGAGTAGCCCGAGTTGTCGGCGAGCTGGCCGGGGTCGTCGATCTGCTGGACGCGGTCGACGACCTGCCAGGCGCCGCGCTTGCGGAGCCAGCTGGTGGCGAGCGCCTTGTACTCCTTGACGAGCTCGGCGACGGCGCCGGGGAGGGGGTCGGGGACGGTCTCCTCCATGGGGGTGCCCTCGACCCACAGGGCGGCCCCGGGGCCGGTCGTGCCCGCGCCGATGCGCACGCGGCGGACGCCGCGGACGAGCGCGCCGGGGTCGCCGCTGCCGGAGAGCCGTCCCACCTGCTCGACGCTGCCGAGGGTGCCGGCGCCCGCGTACGTGCCGTCGACGCGCGGCACGAGCAGCACCAGCGGCTTGCCGGTGCCGCCCCGGGCGGCGGCCTGGGCGGCCTCGACGGCGGCGCGCACGTCGGCGTCGGACAGGTCGAGGGGCACCACCATGCCGGGCAGGACGACCTCGTCGTCGAGGGGCAGCACGGGCAGGGTGAGCGGTGTGGACAGCGAAGCCATGATCTCCCCTTAGGCAGGCAAGTTGAGCTATGCCGACTCAATGCGTAGCGCTTCGCGGATGTTCCCCCTCCGGTGTTCGCTCTGAGCGATCAGGAGGGGCGGCCCTGACCACCGGTCGGTGGTTGCGGCACCGCCGGATGCGCCGGTGGGGGTTGCGCGCCGCTGCGGCGGGGTGTTGCGGGCGCGACGACGGCGCGGCGAGATCCGATGCGGAACACGTCGCTCTCGCGGCGCCTCAGCCGGCGGCCGCAGGCACCGCGGGCGGGAACGAGCGCCGGTAGTCCGTGGGCGTGATCCCGAAGTGGAGGGTGAAGTGGCGGCGGAGGTTGGCGGCCGTGCCCAGGCCGCTCAGGTCGGCGACGCGCTCGACGGACAGGGCCGTCGACTCCAGGAGCGACTGCGCACGGGCCAGGCGCTGGACGAGAAGCCACTGCAGCGGGGTCGTGCCGGTGGCCGCCTGGAGGCGGCGGAAGAAGGTGCGGGAGCTCATGCCGGCGCGGGCGGCGAGGTCGTCGACGGACAGCGGGCGGTCGAGGCGCTCGCGGGCCCACTGCAGGACGGGGGCGAGGCTGTCGTCGTCGGCCGCGGGCACGGAGAGGTCCACGTACTGGGCCTGACCGCCGGGCCGGTGGGCGGGCACCACCAGGCGGCGCGCGAGCTGGTTGGCGACGTGGGCGCCGAGGTCGCGGCGGACGAGGTGGAGGCAGAGGTCGAGGCCCGCGGTGACGCCGGCGCTGGTGAGGACGTCGCCGTCGTCCACGTACAGGACCGAGTCGTCCACCTGCACGCGCGGAAAGCGCCGGGCGAGGTCCGCGGTGTGCATCCAGTGCGCGGTGGCGCGGCGGCCGTCGAGGATGCCGGCGGCGGCGAGGGCGAAGGCCCCGGCGCACAGGGAGACCATGCGGGCGCCGGAGTCCGCGGCCCGGCGCAGCGCCTCCAGCAGTCCGGCGGGCAGTTCGCGCTCGCCCTCGATGCACGCCTCGGGCACCGACGGCACGATCACGGTGTCCGCCCCCTGCAGCCCGTCGAGGCCGTACGAGGTGCGCAGCGCGATCCCGAAGGGGCCGGGCTGGGGCTCGGCCCCGCCGGCGGAGCACACGCGCAGGTCGTACCAGGGGTCGGCGAGGTCGCGGTGCGGGATGCCGAAGACGGTGCAGACCACCCCCAGCTCGTAGAGGTCCCACATGGGGACGTCGTCGTCGATCACGGCCACGGCCACGGTTCCGGCGCTCATGATCAGCAGCCTACGCAGGCTGGCAGGAATTTTTCGCAGGTCGTCACTCCTGCCACTGTCGGGCCCCCGGCGCCGGTGCGAGGCTGGTCGCACTTGATCAACTTCTGTGACACACGGGGAGAAACCACCCATGAAGGTGACCGTTCTCGGCCTCGGCTCGATGGGTACGGCCCTGGCCGGCGCGTTCCTGGACGCGGGCCACGAGACCACCGTCTGGAACCGCTCGGCGGGCAAGGACGAGGCCCTGGTCGCACGGGGCGCCGCCCGGGCCGCGACGGCCGCGGAGGCCGTCGGGGCGAGCCCGCTGGTCGTCGCGTGCCTGTCCGACTACGACGCCGTCCACGGCCTCCTCGGCCCGCTGGCGGGCGAGCTGCGCGGCCGCACGCTCGTCAACCTCACCTCCGGCAGCCCGGAGCAGGCCCGCACGAGCGCCTCCTGGGCCGCCGGGCACGGCATCGGCTACCTCGACGGGGCGATCATGTCGACGCCCCCGGGCATCGGCAGCGCGGCGGTCATGCTGCTCTACAGCGGCTCCTCCGAGGCCTTCGCCGAGCACCGGGAGACCCTGGCGAGCCTGGGCGACCCCGTGGACCTCGGGGACGACGCGGGCGTCGCCTCCCTCTACGACACCGCCCTGCTCGGCATGATGTGGGCGACGCTCGGCGGCTGGCTGCAGGGCGTGGCGCTGACGGGCGCGGACAAGGTGGACGCGGCGACGTTCACCCCCGTCGCGATCCGCTGGATGACCGCCGTGAACGGCTTCATGAACACGTACGCGCCCCAGGTCGACGCGGGCGTCTACCCGGGCGACGACGCCACCCTCGGCGTTCACCTCGGCGCCGTCGAGCACCTCGTCCACGCGAGCGCGGCGCGCGGCCTCGACCCGCGGCTGCCGGAGCTGTTCAAGACCTTGATCGGGCAGGCGGTCGCGGCCGGTCACGGCGGCGACAGCTACGCCCGCCTGATCGAGACCGTCCGCGCGGGGGGCCGCGCGTGACCGCGTCCGCGTCCGTCCACGCGGCGGCCGGGCCCGGCGCCCCCGCCTCTCCCCGCACGCTCGCCGCCTGGGCCGCCCTCGTCACCGACGCGGCCGGCCACTGCTCCGCGGTCCTGGAAGCGGGCGCGGACCGCGACTGGTCCCGGCCCGCGGCCGGTCTGGAGTGGTCCGCGGCCGCCACGCTCGACCACCTCGCGCTCGGCCTCGTCGGCTACGCGGGCCTGCTCACGGCCCGCCCCGCCGACCGGTACGTCGCCCTGTTCGCCTCGCTCGACCCCGAGGCGCCGCTACCGGCCCGCCTGGAGGGCATCCGCATCGCTGCGGCGCTGCTCGCCGCGACCGTCCGCGGCGCGCGGGAGGGGGACCGCGCCTGGCATCCGTGGGGTCACTCCGACGCGCCCGGGTTCGCCGCGATGGGCGTGACCGAGATCGTGCTCCACACGGACGACATCGCGCGGGGCCTCGGGCTCGCCTCCGCGCTGCCCGGCGAGCTCTGCGCGCCCGCCGTCGAACGCCTCTTCCCGGACGCCCCGGCCGGCCACGACCCCGCCGGGACGCTGCTGTGGTGCACCGGCCGGGCCGCCCTCCCCGGCCTTCCGCGGCGCACGCAGTGGGCCTGGGACGGCACCGTCCGCGGCTGACCGGGCCGCTGCCCCCTGCTCGCGCCGCGGGTTGCCGCGCTGCGGCTTGTCGCGCAGCAGCCCCCAGCACGCCATGCCCGTCAGCAGGGCTATGGGGTGGCCCCAGCTGGCGAGGGGGTCGGCGAACTCGACGAGGTCCTGGGCGCACATGAGGAAGGCGAGGCCCAGGACGGTCCGCTTCGCGCGCGGGCCGAGCAGCCCGGCGAGCGCGCCGATGCAGGCCATCACGCCGAAGCTGATGCCGTAGTCCAGGCGGTGCAGGGAGGCCTCGGGCAGCCGCCCGGCGGCCACGGCGCCCGCGACGGGCAGCTCGGTGGCGAGGGTGGCGAGGACGTGGCCGAGGAGGAAGACGCCGGCGGTGCGGGCCCCGCCGGTCCGCCGCTCCAGGGCGGAGACGACGAGGACGAAGAGGACGCCGTAGAGCGAGTACAGGCCGCCGGCTATCCACAGGGCGCTGGCCAGCAGGACGACGAGGGGCTGTTCGATCAGGTGCGCGGCGTCGGTGCTGGACTCGCGCAGGAGCTGATTGACGGTGGCCTCGTCGCCGAGCTCGGTGTAGAGCGCGGTGGCCAGCAGGACCAGCGCGTAGCAGAACGTGAACGGCGTGCCGAGGGGCGTGGGCAGGGCCCGCAGCAGCCGGCCCGGCCGGAGCGCCGTGAGACCGCGCCGCCGGGGCACGCCGCCGGGGTCCGTCACCTTCACTCGGCCAAGCCCCTTCCTCGCGGGGCCCGTACCGGCGCCCGGCGGAGCGGAAAACGATCCCGCTCCCGCTGCCTTTCGAGATTAAGGTCCGTCGGGGGCAGGCGAATCCGGCGGAGCGCGTGACTCCGGTCACGCCCGTCAACCCCGGGCCCGCCTCCCGCGTCCGCAGCGTACCGACCGACCCGGAGGCCACTTGTGACCACCCTCCCGCGCGACCCGTACGACCCGCACGCCGCCCGCACCTCCCCCGGCGAGCCCGTCATCCTGGACCGCCGCGACGGCCCGTACGGCGAGGCCGTCCTGCGCCGCCGGGGCACGGGGAGCGGCGCCGTCCACGAGATCATCGCGAACGGCTGCTTCCTGATGGACACCTCCGACGGGCGCTCGGAGCGGCTGCTCGTGGACGCGGCGCTGGCGGCCCTCCCCGCGGACCGCGCGGAGCCCGCCGTGCTCATCGGCGGGCTGGGCGTCGGCTTCTCGCTCGCCCGGGCCGCGGAGGAGCCCCGGTGGGGCCGGATCACGGTGGTGGAGCGGGAGCGGGCGGTCGTGGAGTGGCACCGGTCCGGGCCGCTCGGCGCGATCTCGGCCCGGGCGCTGGCCGACCCCCGCACGGAGGTGGTGGAGGAGGACCTCCTCCACGTGCTGCGCACGGCCCGGCTCCGCTACGACGCGCTGTGCCTGGACATCGACAACGGCCCCGACTGGACGGTCACGGAGAGCAATGACGGCCTCTACTCCCCCGCGGGTCTCGCCGCCTGCCGGGAGCGCCTGACGCCCGGCGGTGTGCTCGCCGTATGGTCGGCCCGGCCGTCCGCCCGGTTCGAGCAAGCCCTCCGGAATGCCGGTTTCGAAGCGGTACGGACCGAAGAGATCGCCGTTGCCCGGGGCGTACCGGACGTAGTGCACCTCGCGCTACGTGCCGCGTAGCCGTCGCCCGCCACCTGCCCGTACCCTGCTTGCCACAGTGCCGAAGCCGGCAAGGAACGACGCGACGGAAGAACGCTAGGGGCGGGGCGCGCATGGAGCAGACACACATCGGCCCGAACGGTGCCGCCGCGTCCGCCGGGGCGCAGCGCCGGGTGCTGGTGGTCGAGGACGACCGGACCATCGTGGACGCCATCGCGGCCCGGCTGCGGGCCGAGGGCTTCCAGGTCCGCACCGCGGGCGACGGTCCGGCGGCGGTCGACACCGCCGAGGCGTGGCAGCCCGACCTGCTGGTCCTGGATGTGATGCTGCCGGGCTTCGACGGCCTGGAGGTGTGCCGGCGGGTGCAGGCGCAGCGGCCGGTGCCCGTCCTGATGCTCACCGCGCGTGACGACGAGACGGACATGCTGGTGGGCCTGGGCGTCGGCGCGGACGACTACATGACCAAGCCGTTCTCGATGCGCGAGCTGGCGGCGCGGGTGCACGTGCTGCTGCGGCGCGTGGAGCGGGCGGCGCTGGCCGCGCACACCCCGCGCAGCGGCATCCTGCGCCTGGGCGAGCTGGAGATCGATCACGCGCAGCGGCGGGTCCGGGTCAGAGGCGCGGACGTGCACCTGACGCCGACCGAGTTCGACCTGCTGGTCTGCCTGGCGAACACGCCGCGCGCCGTCCTCTCCCGCGAGCAGCTGCTCGCGGAGGTGTGGGACTGGGCCGACGCCTCGGGCACCCGCACGGTCGACTCCCACATCAAGGCGCTCCGCCGGAAGATCGGCGCGGAGCGGATCCGCACGGTGCACGGCGTGGGGTACGCACTGGAGACCCCCGCGGCATGACCGGCGGCACGGCATGACCGGCGGCACGGCCGGCCCCAGGGGCGGCGCCGAGCGCCACAGGGGCGTTGCGCCGGCGGGCCTCGGCGGGCGGGTCTGGGAGGCGCTGCGGCCGCTGGACCCCTACCGGTCGGTGAAGGCGGCGCTGGGCGCGCTGGTCATCGGCTCGGTGGTGATAACGACCTTCCTGGTGTTCGTCGCGATACGGTCCGCGACCGAGCTCCGGGTGATCACCGTTTTCTCGATCATCGCCTCGCTGCTGATAACGCAGTTCGTCGCGCACGGCCTGACGGCGCCGCTGGACGAGATGACCGAGGTCACCCGCGCCATGGCGCAGGGCGACTACACGCGCCGGGTGGGCGCCGGGCGGCGGGACGAATTCGGCCATCTGGCGAACGCCTTCAACCGCATGGCGGCCGATCTGGAGGCCGTGGACACCCACCGCAAGGAGCTCGTCGCCAACGTCTCGCACGAGCTGCGGACCCCGATAGCGGGCCTGCGGGCGGTGCTGGAGAACGTGGTGGACGGCGTCTCGGCCGCGGATCCGGAGACGATGCGCACGGCGCTGCGCCAGACGGAGCGGCTCGGCCGGCTGGTGGAGCAGCTGCTGGACCTGTCCCGGCTGGACAACGGGGTCGTGCCGCTGCATGCGCGCCGCTTCGAGGTGTGGCCGTATCTGGCGGGCATCCTGAAGGAGGCGAGCATGGCCAACGGTTCCAGCTCGTCCCCGCACGCGCGCAAGGACGTCCATCTGCACCTGGACGTGTCCCCGCCGGAGCTGACGGCCCACGCGGACGCCGAGCGGCTGCACCAGGTCGTGGCGAACCTCGTGGACAACGCCGTCAAGCACAGCCCGCCGCACGGGCGGGTCACGGTGCGGGCGCGGCGGGGCGAGGGGCCGCAGTCGCTGGCGCTGGAGGTGCTGGACGAGGGCCCGGGCATCCCCGAGGCGGAGCGGCACCGGGTCTTCGAGCGGTTCAACCGGGGCGGCTCGGGCCAGCAGGGGCCGGGCACCGACGGCGGCACGGGGCTGGGCCTTGCGATCGCGCGCTGGGCGGTGGATCTGCACGGCGGGTCCATCGGGGTGGCCGAATCCCCCCAGGGGTGCCGCATTCAGGTCACTCTTCCGGGCGTCCCGAGAGATCAATGTTGACGTATGGTCGGTGGCGGAGGCACACATTCGAGGGAGTGTGGGGCGCGCTTGCGCGAACCCTGATGCGCCCGGGACCAGCAGAACCCCGTGTGTTTCCCGCCAAGTCCTGCCCCGAAACCCCCGAGCAAATGTGACTTGCGCGACTGCTTGCCCGGGTGGCCTGCATCAACCGTGCAGACAGGCGTAGCCTTTATTCCCGCTGTCCATCACCTTGTGAAGCGGAAGAGGGCGGTTACCGCCGTGTCGCCACAGTCCCCCAACACCTCGAGCGTCTCGACTGACCAAGACGGGCAGGGCAAGAGCCCTGCCGACGTATTCGGTCCCAATGAGTGGCTCGTCGACGAGATCTACCAGCAGTACCTCCAGGACCCGAACTCGGTCGACCGAGCCTGGTGGGACTTCTTCGCCGACTACAAGCCGGGTACGGCTGCGGCTCCGCCGGGGCAGGCTGTGACCGCGGACACCGCGCAGGCCCCGGCCGCCGCGCCGCAGGCCGCTCCGGCGGCCCCGGCGCAGGCCGCTCCGGCTGCCGCCGCGCCGGCCCAGGCCCCCGCTGCCGCGCCGCAGGCGCCGGCGGCCCCCGCGGCGAAGCCCGCGGCCGCCGCTCCGGCTCCCGCCGCCGCGAAGCCGGCCGCGGCCAAGCCCGCAGCCAAGCCCGCAGCCAAGGCGGCCCCGGCGACCGAGGCCCCCGCCGGCCCCGAGTTCGTCACGCTCCGTGGTCCCTCCGCGGCCGTCGCGAAGAACATGAACGCCTCCCTGGAGCTGCCGACGGCCACGTCCGTCCGCGCCGTCCCGGTGAAGCTGCTGTTCGACCAGCGCATCGTGATCAACAATCACCTCAAGCGCGCCCGCGGCGGCAAGGTCTCCTTCACGCACCTCATCGGCTACGCCATGGTGCAGGCGCTGAAGCTGATGCCGTCGATGAACTACTCCTTCACGGAGAAGGACGGCAAGCCGACCCTCGTCAAGCCCGAGCACGTCAACCTCGGCCTGGCGATCGACCTGGTCAAGCCGAACGGCGACCGCCAGCTCGTGGTCGCGGCCATCAAGAAGGCCGAGACGCTGAACTTCTTCGAGTTCTGGCAGGCCTACGAGGACATCGTCCGCCGCGCCCGCGTCGGCAAGCTGACGATGGAGGACTTCACCGGCGTCACCGCGTCGCTGACCAACCCCGGCGGCATCGGCACGGTCCACTCCGTGCCGCGCCTGATGCCCGGCCAGGGTCTGATCATCGGCGTCGGCGCCATGGACTACCCCGCCGAGTTCCAGGGCACGTCTCAGGACACCCTGAACAAGATGGGCATCTCCAAGGTGATGACCCTCACCTCGACGTACGACCACCGGGTGATCCAGGGCGCCGCCTCCGGCGAGTTCCTGCGGATCATGCACCAGCTGCTGCTCGGCGAGAACGACTTCTACGACGAGATCTTCGAGGCGCTGCGCATCCCCTACGAGCCGGTCCGCTGGCTCAAGGACATCGACGCCTCGCACGACGACGACGTCACCAAGGCCGCCCGCGTCTTCGAGCTGATCCACTCCTACCGGGTCCGCGGCCACGTCATGGCCGACACCGACCCGCTGGAGTACCGCCAGCGCAAGCACCCCGACCTCGACATCACCGAGCACGGCCTCACCCTGTGGGACCTGGAGCGGGAGTTCGCGGTCGGCGGCTTCGCCGGCAAGTCGATGATGAAGCTGCGCGACATCCTCGGCGTGCTGCGCGACTCGTACTGCCGCACCACCGGCATCGAGTTCATGCACATCCAGGACCCCAAGCAGCGCAAGTGGATCCAGGACCGCGTCGAGCGCGGCCACTCCAAGCCCGAGCGCGAGGAGCAGCTGCGCATCCTGCGCCGCCTGAACGCCGCCGAGGCCTTCGAGACCTTCCTGCAGACGAAGTACGTCGGCCAGAAGCGCTTCTCCCTGGAGGGCGGCGAGTCCGTCATCCCGCTGCTGGACTCGGTGCTGGACGCCGCCGCCGAGGCGCGCCTGGACGAGGTCGTCATCGGCATGGCCCACCGCGGCCGCCTCAACGTCCTCGCCAACATCGTCGGCAAGTCGTACGCCCAGATCTTCCGCGAGTTCGAGGGCAACCTCGACCCGAAGTCGATGCACGGCTCCGGCGACGTGAAGTACCACCTCGGTGCCGAGGGCGTCTTCACCGGCCTGGACGGCGAGCAGATCAAGGTCTCGCTGGCCGCCAACCCGTCCCACCTGGAGACCGTCGACCCGGTCGTCGAGGGCATCGCCCGCGCCAAGCAGGACATCATCGGCAAGGCGGGCACGGACTTCACCGTCCTGCCGGTCCAGCTGCACGGCGACGCGGCCTTCGCCGGCCAGGGCGTCGTCGCGGAGACGCTGAACATGTCGCAGCTGCGCGGCTACCGCACCGGCGGCACCGTGCACGTCGTCATCAACAACCAGGTCGGCTTCACCGCGCCGCCGGAGTCCTCGCGCTCGTCGATGTACTGCACCGACGTCGCCCGGATGATCGAAGCGCCGATCTTCCACGTGAACGGCGACGACCCGGAGGCGGTCGTCCGCGTTGCCCGTCTGGCCTTCGAGTTCCGCCAGGCGTTCAACAAGGACGTCGTCATCGACCTGATCTGCTACCGCCGCCGGGGCCACAACGAGTCGGACAACCCCTCGTTCACCCAGCCGCTGATGTACGACCTGATCGACAAGAAGCGCTCGGTGCGCAAGCTCTACACCGAGTCCCTCATCGGCCGCGGCGACATCACCCTGGAAGAGGCCGAGCAGGCCCTGCAGGACTACCAGGGCCAGCTGGAGAAGGTCTTCGTCGAGGTCCGCGACGCCGACGCGGCCGCGGCCCCCGCCGAGGTCCCGGCCCCGCCGCAGAGCGGCTTCCCGGTGGCCGTCGACACGGGCATCTCCCAGGAGGTCCTCAAGCGGATCGCCGAGTCCCAGGTCACCACGCCGGACAACGTCACGGTGCACCCGCGCCTGGTGCCGCAGCTGCAGCGCCGCGCCGCCAGCATCGAGGACGGCACGATCGACTGGGGCATGGGCGAGACCCTCGCCTTCGGCTCGCTGCTGATGGAGGGCACCCCCGTCCGCCTCGCGGGCCAGGACTCCCGCCGCGGCACCTTCGGCCAGCGCCACGCGGTGCTCGTCGACCGCGAGACCGGCGAGGACTACACCCCGCTGCTCTACCTGTCCGAGGACCAGGCCCGCTTCAACGTCTACGACTCGCTGCTCAGCGAGTACGCGGCGATGGGCTTCGAGTACGGCTACTCGCTGGCCCGCCCGGACGCGCTGGTGCTGTGGGAGGCCCAGTTCGGTGACTTCGTCAACGGCGCCCAGTCCGTCATCGACGAGTTCATCTCCTCCTCCGAGCAGAAGTGGGGCCAGACCTCCGGCGTCACGCTGCTGCTGCCGCACGGCTACGAGGGCCAGGGCCCGGACCACTCCTCGGCCCGCATCGAGCGGTTCCTGCAGCTCTGCGCGCAGGACAACATGACGGTCGCCATGCCGACGCTGCCGTCGAACTACTTCCACCTGCTGCGCTGGCAGGTCCACAACCCGCACCACAAGCCGCTGATCGTCTTCACCCCGAAGTCGATGCTGCGTCTGAAGGCCGCGGCGTCGAAGGCGGAGGAGTTCACCAGCGGCCGGTTCCGTCCGGTCATCGGCGACGACACCGTCGCCGCGGCGGACGTCCGCAAGGTCGTCTTCTGCTCCGGCAAGGTCTACTACGACCTGGCCGCCGAGCGGGCCAAGCGCGGCGCGAACGACACGGCCCTCGTCCGCATCGAGCGCCTCTACCCGCTGCCGGGCGAGGAGCTCCAGGCCGAGATCGCCAAGTTCCCGAACGCCGAGAAGTACATCTGGGCGCAGGAGGAGCCGGCGAACCAGGGTGCGTGGCCGTTCATCGCGCTGAACCTGATCGACCACCTGGACCTGGCGGTCGGCGCCGACATCCCGGCCCGCGAGCGGCTGCGGCGGATCTCCCGCCCGCATTCCTCGTCGCCGGCGGTCGGCTCGGCCAAGCGTCACCAGGTCGAGCAGCAGACGCTGATCAACGAGGTGTTCGACGCCTGACGTCGCCTTCTGTGAAGGGCCGGGCCCGCCCGCCTATCCTTGGCCTGACCACGAACAAGAGACTGACGGAGCGAACGTTGTACTTCACCGACCGCGGCATCGAGGAGCTGGAGAACCGGCGGGGCGAGGAGGAGGTCACGCTCGGCTGGGTGGCCGAGCAGCTGCGCACCTTCGTCGACCTGAACCCGGACTTCGAGGTACCGGTGGAGCGGCTGGCGACGTGGCTGGCCCGCCTGGACGACGAGGACGACGAGTAGTCATACGGGGAGCGCGGGGCGGTGTCGATCTGCGGCTCCGCCGCGTGGGCGCGACCAGCCCCCACCGGCCCGCGGTGACGCTCAGTCCCGGCCGCGGCCGCGGGCGCGGGTGCTGGGGGC
>NZ_JBPQTW010000129.1:0-18625 GCF_051386535.1 Streptomyces sp. URMC 127 | reverse complement strand
CCCCCGGCACCCTGCCCGCCTTCACCCCGCGCATCACCTGGCCCGAAGGGCTCCGCACCGCCCCGGGCCCCGCACTCCTCGACCCCCGGAGCAGCCCATGACCGTGCGCCGACGCCTCTCCCCGTACGAACGCGCCGTGTGGGCGGCAGGCGAAGCGCTGCCCGCCACCGTCGCCGTCGCCGTGCACGTCGAGGGCACGACGACCCCCGGCCGGCTGCGCGACGCCGTCGCCGCCGTCCGCGCCCGGCACCCGCTCCTCGGCGCACGTGTGGAGCGCAGCGGCCCCTGGCACGCCTGGTTCACCACGCAGGGCGTGCCCGAGACACCGCTGCGCGTGGTCTACCCGCTCGCCGGCCGTACGGTCGCCCGCGTGCTGGAGGAAGAGCTCCAGCGCCCCTTCTCCACGGCCGACGGGCCCCTGGCACGGTTCGCCCTCGTCGACGGCGGGGACTCCTTCGACCTGGTCGTCGCCTTCCACCACCTCGTCGTGGACGGCCACTCCGCCGCCCTCGTCGTCCGCGACGTCCTCCGCCACCTGGCCGCACCGGGCACCCGCCCGCCCGCCGTCGCGGCCCCGCCGGCCGACGGCCTCCTCCCCGGACCGCGCGTCAGCCCCTCCGACCTCGTCAAGCTCTCGCGCTCCCTGCACCTGCCCGCCCAGGCCGGAGCCCCGGCCCGGCGCACCGGCCCGGCCACCCCGCTGACCTGCCGCACCTGGACGCTGGACGCGGTGGAGACCACCGCGCTGCTCGACCGCTGCCGCGCCGAGCGGACCACCGTGCACGCCGCCCTCTGCACGGCCTTCGCCCGCGCCCGCCGGGCCCCCGGGCCCGCCCGCATCGCCGTCGCCGCGGACCTGCGCCGCATCCTCGTGCCCGCGCCGCGGGAATCCGTCGGCCTCTACGCGGCCAGCTTCCTGCTGCCCGTGGCGCCCGGCCGCCCCCACGACGGCCTCTGGGACGCGGCGCGCGAGCTCAGGGAGCGCCTCCACCGGCGCCTGCGGCCGGAGGAACTCCGCCCGCTCGTCACGGGATTCCGCCTGCTGCCCCTGCCGCACGCGATGATCACAGGCCTGCTGCGCCGCAGCGAGAGGAAGGGCGCACGCTTCGACGTGTCCCTCAGCAACTTCCTCACGTCCATCCCCGGCACCTACGGCGACCTGCGCCTGACCACCTTTCACGGCGCGGCGCACACCACCCTCTCCGGCGCCCCGCTGGTCGTCCTGATCGGCTTCGGCGGCCGGCTGTTCCTCAGCGTCACCTCCACCGACCCCGACGCGGCGGGGCTGTGCGAGAGGGCCCTGGACCAGCTCAGGGCAGCGGTGGCACCCGCCCGGACGGCGGGTGCCCGCCTCTGAGGCCGGGCGCCCCCGGCCGGGTTGCCGTGCCGCGGACCGCACCCCTTCGTCAGCGGGGTCAGTGGGCGCCCGCGTACACCTTGCTCGCGAACTCCGCGATCTGCTTGTCGGAGAGGTTCTGCGCCAGGTTGGCCTCCGAGATCATGCCGACGAGGCGGTGGCCGTTCTGCACGTCGATCACCGGCAGCCGCTTGACCTGGTGCTGCTCCATGGAAGCCAGCACCTCCGTCGCGGGCGCCTCCGCGTCGATCCAGTGCAGCTCACCGCCGAGCGAACCCGCCTCCACGGTCGCCGGGTCCACACCGTCGGCCACGCACTGGATGACGATGTCGCGGTCGGTGACCAGGCCCTGGAGCCGGTCGTCGTCACCGCAGATGGGCAGCGCGCCCACGTGCAGCTCGCGCATCATCTTCGCCGCGTCCAGCAGCGACTCGTGCTCACCGACGCACTGCGCGCCCTCCGTCATGATGTCGCGGGCCTTGAGCGGCTTGTTGCGTGCCATGATCGCTCCTCCCGTCGTGGCAGACTTCTTCCTTTCTCCATCGCAACACGGATATCCGCCCTCTGCCATGCGCACACGTTCACTGTGCGCGGTCGGCCATGTGCCGCTCGAACGCGCCGATCTTCCCGTCCAGCAGACCGGGCCGCCCGGGCCACAGATCGGCCTTGAGCACCAGCTGGACGCGTGGCGCCCGCGCGGCGACGGCCTCCGTGGCCCGCCGGACCACGTCCATGACCTCGTCCCACTCGCCCTCGATCATGGTGTACATCGAGTCGGAGCGGTACGGCAGCCCGGACGCGCGGATGACGGCCACGGCGTCGGCGATCTCGTCGGGAAAGCTCTCTCCGACGCCGACGGGCGTCAGGGTGAAGGCAATGAGCACGGTGGTACGCCGTCCTTCCTCTTCTGGTCTTCTTCTCGGTTTCCCTCGGCCTTTTTCTTGTCTCTTCTTTCAGGTCCCCGCGCGCGGCGAGGCGGCCGCGGCGGCGCTGTACGCGGCCGCGACGAGCAGGAGGTGGTCGATCTCGTGGGCCAGACTGCGCGCCGACGCCCCGTCCGCGCCCTGCTCCCCGGAGCCGGTGAGGTTCGCCGTCTGGGCGTGCGGCTTCTGCCCGTCGTGCTTGTTCCGCAGCGCGGCCGTGAGCCAGCGCGCGGTGATGTGCGCGTCCACCAGGTGTTCCGGCAGGGACTGCCCGGCCACGCTCCGGCGGATGGACTCCAGCGTCGCGGGCGGAATGTAGTTGCGCAGCACGATCATCGCGTCGCGGATCTCGATGACCCGGCGGTAGAGCCGCAGCTGCAGGGGGACGGCCACGGCGCCGATGCGGTTGGCCGGGCGCAGCACGACGTCCGGCGTGTGCGTGGTCAGGTCGTGCCACAACCGCTCCAGGCCGCGGTAGGACCTGCGGTACTGCAGGTGCGTCCGGATCCGGGCGAACACCGGAAGGGCCACCCCCAGCGCCATGCACGCCGCCTCCACCCCCGTGACCGGCGAGAACAGCGGGGCGAACACCGGCGAGCGCGTGGAGAGGTAGACGAGCTTGAGCGACCACAGCACCGAGGCCAGCAGGATGCCGGAGCCGAACAGGCGCAGCCCGTAGCGCAGCAGGCGCGGCGTGCCGTGCCGGCCGTAGCTCCAGCACACGATGCCGCAGACCGTGTCCGCCGTCAGATGGAAGGCGAAGAACACCCACCAGTACGCGTCCGGCACGCTCGGCGTCGCCCGGGACGGCGCGATCTGGTTCCGCGCGTGCGCCGGGCCGAGCACGTCCAGCAGGACGAGGGCGGCCATCACGGCCGCCGCCGTGCCGAACAGCGCCCCGGTGCGGCGGTGGCGGCCGGCCGCGCCGTGGATGAACCACAGGACCGCCGCCGCGTCGACGATGCTGAACAGATGGGTCGTCAGGTCCACCCAGTGCGCCCCCGGCACCAGCCGGGCCAGCACGGCCGTCACGGGTTCGAGGTGCATCGACATCGCCAGGGCGATCATGACGACGGCGAACCACAGCGGCCGCTGCTCCCGGTGGCGGACCGCCTGCGGAGCGCGTACGAGGGCCGCCGACCACAGGGCGGCGATGCCCGCGTTCTCGACCCAGGCGAGGCTGTCTATCCAGGTGAGCACGACGCCCCCGCAGGCCGGCCCACCCGCAGGCCCATCGCCGACTCCAGACCGCCGAGCATCCCGGACAGCAGCGTCGGGGCGGGCACCCGCCCGGCCGCCTCCAGGATCAGCGTGGCGATCATCTCCGCCTCCTGCTCCTGCTCGTCGCCGTAGCGGATCCGCGGCAGCGCCCGGCGCACCGACTGGGGATCGGTGATGTCGAGATGGCGGAAGAGCCGGGTGTCGTCGAGCGCGGAGCGGTGGTTGCACACCAGGTGCCCGATCTCGTGGACGATGATGTGCTCCTGGTGCAGCGGGCTGGTCTGCCCGTCGTAGAGGATGAAGTCCTCGGTCTCGACGGACAGCAGCATCCCCGAGGGCGTCCCGGGGACGGTGGGCGTGGGCAGGGCGAGCAGGCGCAGCGGCCGGTCGCGCTCGGCGGCAAGGCGGTCGCACAGGTCCTGTGCGGAGAAAGGCTCGGGCACAGGAATCCCGCCGATCACCTTCTGGCATCGGCGGCGCAGATGCCTCCAGTGCATCTCAGTCGTTTCTCCCGCAGTCGTAGGGACGGGCGGGCACATGACCCGGTACCGGCGCCGGGTCATCGCGGTTCCCCGGCCCGTGCGGCGGACCCCAAGGCGGTCAATGGCAGTACCACGAGCCCCCCTCGCACATGTGCCCCGGCCGCTGCGATCGTAGATCGCCGCGCGCTGTCACGCCAGGGTTGCGGAACGTCGCGGTCCCCGGCGGGCGCGGGACGGGGCCGGAGGGTCAGCCGAGGGTGCTGCGGCGGCCGTAGCGGCTCTTGCGGAGCCGCTCCACGACGCGGTGCAGCCGCGGATAGCGCTCGCGCTGCTCCCGCGACCGGCGGTCGAGCTCCTCGGTGAGCCGCTCGGTGCGCTTCTCCACGTCGAGCTCGTCCAGGATGCGGTCGATCTCCGCGAGCAGCGCCCCGTGCAGCTGCCACTGCCGCGGATGCTGCTGGACCTGACGCAGCAGCAGACCGGCGGCGTGGTCGCGGGTGCGGCGGGCGGCGTCGAGCTCCCGCGTGAGGTGCTCCTCGGCCTGGTCGGCGCTGGCGGTGACGTGCGTGGTGATGACGACGGCGAAGTTCTCCACGGCCAGGCTCATGTGCCCGAAGAGCTCTTCGAGGGCCGCGGCGGTCTCCGCGGGGAAGAGCGCCTCCTCCGTACGGTGCGTGGCCAGGTCGGTGAGGGTCCGGCAGATCACGCGCAGCACGACCGCCGTGATCTCCAGCGCGTCGAGCCCCGTACGGAGCACGACCCGGTACAGGAGGCCTTCCTTGACGCGGGGGTTGAGCCGCAGGCTGTCCTCGGCCTGCCGGAGCGAGGCGTCCACCTGGACGATGTCGTGGTCGAGCCGCCGCGCCACGTGCAGCCGGGCCGCGGCCTTCGCGACGGGGGTGTGGCCGGTGACCTCCTCGCCGATGTCCTGCAGGAGGCGGCGCATCCGCCGGGCGAGGTCCTCGATCGCCTCGCCAGCGGGCTGCACCCACACCGGGGGGACGAGCAGCACGTTGAACAGCAGCCCGACGACCGCGCCGATCAGGGTCTCCAGCACCCGGTCCCAGGCGGTCTCCGCGACCCGCGTCACCCCCAGGACGAGCATCGCGCTGATCGCCACCTCGGGAACGAACTCGCCCGCCTTCACGAACCGGCCGATGACGAGGGAGGCGAGGATGATCAGGCCGAGGCTCCACCACGTCAGCCCCACCAGCACGCTGAAGCCGATCGCGATCAGCACGCCGACCACGACGGAGTTCACCCGGCGCACGCTCGTGGTGAGCGTGGAGTACAGGGTGACCTGGACGACCAGCAGCGCGGTGAGCGGCGCGGTCAGCGGGGCCGGTTCCCGGCTCAGCCACAGGGCGACGACATAGGAGATCACCGCGGCTGCGGTGGACCGCACCGTCTGCACGACCGCCGGTTCCCTGCCGCGCCTCACCAGCATCGTCAGGGGGTCACGAAGCCCGGGCACGTCGGTCCTCCTTCCCCTTCCCGCCGTCCTGTCAGCCAACGCTGCGCCACTTGGGGCACGGGGGGCGGGGAAGAGCGGCCGCCCGGGGATGGCAGGATTTCGGCCATGACTGAGCATCAGGGATTTCTCGCCGGGAAGAGCGTGCTGATCACGGGGGCGAGCAGCGGCATCGGCGCCGCCGCGGCGAAGGTGTTCGCGCGCGAGGGCGCCGCGGTGGTGCTGACGGCGCGCCGGCGCGAGCGCCTGGAGGCGCTGTGCGAGGAGATCCGGGGGAGTGGTGGTGACGCCGCGTTCGTCGTCGGGGACATGCGGGTGGAGGACGACGCGCGGCGGGCGGTGGAGTACGCCGCCGAGCGGCACGGGCGCCTCGACGGCGCGTTCAACAACGCGGGGATCGGGTGGGACCAGGAGCCGATGCACCTGATGAAGGACGACGCCTACGACACCATCATGGACACGAACGTACGGGGCGTGTGGAACGTCATGCGCCACGAGCTCGCGGCCATGGTGGAATCGGGTACGGGCGGATCCGTCGTCAACAACAGCAGCGTCGCCGGGATGCTGGCCATACCCGCGGCCGCTCCGTACATCGCCTCGAAGCACGCCGTGATCGGCCTGACCAAGGCCGCGGCCGCGGAGTACGCACCGCACGGCATCCGGGTGAACACGGTCGCCCCCGGCACCACGCGCAGCGAGATCATCGCCGGCTGGTTCGAGCGGAACCCGCACATCGAGCCGGAGCTGCACCGTCTGACGCCGCAGGCCCGCACGGCCGAGCCGGCGGAGATCGCGGAGGCGGCCGCCTGGCTGTGCAGCGACCGGGCGTCGTTCGTGACGGGAGCGGTCCTGCCGGTGGACGGCGGCTTCACGATGGTGTGACGGGATGACGGGGCGGGGCCCGGCGGCCGCGCTCCGGCCGCCGGGCCCCGCGGCGTCAGGCGGCGGGGCCGGTGTGCGTGGTGGTGAAGACGGCCTCGCCGTTCTGGTACCCGACGGTGGTGTGGGTCGTGGTGCGCGACGTCGTGTGCCGCTCGCCGGTCACGGCGATGGGCGCGTCGAACTCGGCGTACCGGTGGAAGGTGGTGTGCGTGGTGACGGGCTGCGGCCGGTAGCCGGAGGCCTGGGCCGGGAAGCAGGCGCAGGACCCGCAGGCGGCGGGCACGGGAGCGGTCGCGGTGAACGCGGCCTGGTTGGCGGCCTCGATCAGCACCAGGCCGGGGACGTGGTCGACGGCGTGGTCGTAGTAGACCGTGTTCTCGAAGGGGTGGCGCAGTTCCCACCGGCCGGGCTCGTCCGTGGGGCCGAGCAGGACCTCGTCCGGCCTCGTCCGGCCGACGTGCGCGGGCGGCAGGTGCGGCGTGCGGGGCGGCACGGCGGAGGGGGGCTGGGCGTGCTCGCCGCGCAGCCGCCGGTAGACCGCGGGGGGAATCCACTCGAACGTCGTCTCGGCGGTGACGAGGACCTGGCCTGCGACCTTGCCGGCGGCGGAGTCCGCTGCCGTGACGGTCATGCGGAGGTGGAGCGCGGTGACGCGCTTGTTGCGCGTGGTGGTGGGCGTCGCCGTGACGTCGATGTGCAGGGGAGTGGGGCTCTCGGTGCCGGGCTCCGCGGCGGGGTTGAGGGTGTAGGAGAAGGTGTGGAGGAGCGTCGCGTGGCTGAGCGGCGCCTCGAACGCGGTGTGGGCGAGGAGGAGACCGGCCTGGCGTATCGTCTGGGCGACGACGAGGGTCTCGTAGTGGGTGCCGTGGCCGGGCACGTGGTGGGTCGTGTGGGCGGGCCAGCTTCCGGTGACGGTGTACTGCGTGGGGTCCTGCTGCTCCCAGCGGGTGACGTGGACGGCGTCGTCGAAGCTCAGGTGCACGAGCTCCTTGGCGGCGGGCCCGCCGGGGGCCGCGCCGGGCGTTCCGCCGCCGTCGTGGGCGGCGGGCCCGGCCGGGGAGCTAAGGTCTGGGGTCGAGGCCTGCAGGTCGCCGGACCCGTCGGCTCCGCCGTTCTCCAGCCGGACGAGCCGGTACTCGGTGGCGTGGCCGCCGGAGAGCCGCGGGATGTCGTGGGCGGCGTCGGGTGCGGGGCGGAGCAGGATCTGAGACACGTCTCTCCTCGGAGTGGATTCGTGCGTCCCGGTTGTTAACCGGCCCGGTGATAAGATACGTACTATCCGGTTTGCTTTAGGGTTTGTCGCCCGTACCGGCCCTGGCCGTCGATTCCGGGCCCTGCCCGTTTCGTCCGGCAGGACGCACCGGCGGTCGTGGCCGGCCGGGCGTTCGTACCGGCGTCGTGCCGGTGAACGGGAGGTAGTCAATGGCCAAGCAGGCGCGGGCGATTCACACGCGTCGCCTGATTCTCGAGGCGGCGGGTGAGGTCTTCGACGAGTTCGGGTACGAGTCGGCGACGATCGCCGAGATCCTCGGGCGTGCGGGCGTGACCAAGGGTGCGCTGTACTTCCACTTCGCGTCGAAGGAGGAGCTGGCGCGGGGCGTGCTGAGCGAGGCGCTGACGACGGAGGGCGTGCTGCCCCAGGAGTCGCGGCTGCAGGAGTGGGTGGACGTCGGCATGGTGCTGGCGCACCGGCTGCCCTCGGAGCCCCTGCTGAGCGCCGCGATCCGGCTGTCGGCCGACCGCAGGGCGCGGGATCTGTTCGGCACGTCCTGGCCGGGGTGGATCGAGTTCATCGCCGCCCAGCTGACCGCGGCCAAGGAGCAGGGCGAGCTGCTGCCCCACGTGGACGCGCAGCGGACGGCGATGCTGTTCGTGAGCGCCTGGACGGGCGTCGAGATCCTGGCGACGGCGCATCCGGAGGGCGAGTCCCTGGAGGAGCGGGTCGCCCTGCTGTACGACATGTTCCTGCCGAGCGTTGCCGTTCCGGGCGCCCTGCGGATGCTGGACACGGCCCCCGATCGCGGGGCGCGGGTCTGGCAGGCGCATCGCGCCCAGCGCGAAGAGGCGGAGGCCGCGGCCTCCCGGTGATGTGCCGTGCGCTCCCCGGCTCCGGCGCCGGGCGCGCGGAGGATGCCCGGGCGGCGGGCTGGAACGGACCGCTGCCTGTTGACGTCCACGCTTTCCCCCTGGGTGTCCGGCCGATGCCGCGGGCGGGGCGCACGGCGCCCACGGGCGGCGAGCCCCCCTCGGCACCCTTGCACGGCATCGGAAAGCTGGCCGGAGAGCGCTGCTCGTGACAGCGGGGCCTCCGGTGATCCGATGCCAGGACGCTAACAAACCGGATATCCTGTTTGTCAAGGGTGAACGACTTTCCTAGCGCGCTTCACCAGGGTGGATGCTCCGCGGGCCGCCTGCTGGAAGGGGGCATTCCGGGGATGGCGAAGGCCCGCAAGGGGCTTGCGGGCCTGAGGGTGACGGGCGACGTTGCGTCGCCCGGTGTCGTGCGGGGTCCGGTACGCGGAGTGCGCCGGTTCTCCGGCTTCTTCAGCCGCCGTGCGCGTGGGCCAGGGCGTGCTGTGCGGGGGCGGGAGCGGGCCCGGTCGCGGTCATGACGGCTTCCGTTCCGGCGGCCTGAAGCTGTGTCAGTGCCTTGGGTGTGGCCAGCTGCGGCAGGAGGGTGTGCCAGAGGCCCGTGACGGTGGGGCGCGAGAGCCAGCCGGGGTCCTGGCGGGCCAGGGCCTCGAAGCCCGCGGTCGCACCCACGACGGTGGCGGCCAGCTCCTCGTGCACGGCGTGCGGCGGCGTCTGGCCCTGGGCCGCGGCCCGCTCCAGCGTACGGCGCACGCACTCCAGCCACTGCTGGTGCAGATTGACCTCGGAGTGGTGTGCGGTACGGCAGTTGAGGTGAAAACCGGCGCGCACGACGACGTCACGGCGCAGCTGCTGCGCGATGACGTGCGTGGAGTCGATGAGGGCCTGCAGCGGGGAAGGGCTCTTGCGGTGGGCGTGCCGGGCGAGGGCGTGCAGGGTCCGGGTGGCCTCGGACTCCACGGCGGCCGCCATGGCCGCCTTGGTGTCGAAGTGGAAGTGCAGGGCGCCCGAACTCACGCCGGCCCCGGCGCTGATGCCGGCGAGCTTGGCGCGCGTGTAGCCGAACTCGTCGAAGGCCTGCGCTGCGGAGCGGATCAGCGCGTGCCGGGTGTTCATGGCCCGTTCTTGCTTCGTCACCGGCAGCTCCTGCGGTGGTTCGACAACATCATGCCCACATGAAACCAACTAACTGGTTTGATTTCTACTCAGGCTGCCCGTAATGCCCTCTGTGTGCAGGTATTTGAGTGGCGAACTCATCGGTCGGGGAGTGGTGTTGATACCGCCGATGCGTGTGCCCGGCGAGGTGATCGGGTGGCGATGACCGAATTGCACCCTTGAAGGCGAGGAGAAACCGACAGTCCGGTTTGTAATTTTGTACGGTTTCACCGACGCCTCCAGGCGGGTGAGGTTAGGGTTGCCTAACCTAACCTTTGGGAGGGTTGCCTCATGGCGCCGAACGCGCTGCCGTCACGGAAGACGTCGCCCGGCTCACCATCACCTGATGCCCCGCCACCTGACGTTCAGTCGCTCAACTCCCCGGCACCGGACCGGGGGGCCGGACAGGTGCTCATCGCCGGGCTGTGCGGCGTCATCGCCTCGGTCGCCTGGCTCGTCGGTGACATCCTCCTGCTCGGCAAGCCCATGGGCACCGCCGCTCAGTACCCCCTGCTGACGTCCTACGACGGCACCGCCCGCGACTCGCTGGCGGCGATGCTGCCCGCCTCCACGACCCGGCTGGCCTGGGGCGCCCTGCTCGGAGTCCTGACCGGGCCGCTCTACCTCGTGGCGTGCCGGCAGCTGCGGCAGGGCCTGCGCCCCGCCCCGCGCCTGCTGTCCGTACCGCCTTACCTGCTGATCGTCACCGGTTTCGCCCTGGCGCCGTTCGCCCACGGCTCCTTCTACTACTGGGGGCAGGCCGCCAAGGCGGTCCACGCATCCGGCGTCCGCTCCGCCGCCCTGACCGGCCTGCCGGGCGACATGGCCGCCGTGCTGTTCATCCCCTACGGGGTGCTGCTCGCCTGCTGGGCGGCCGGCTCGGTATGGATGGCCGTGTGCGTCCTGCGCGGGCCGACGGTCTTCCCGCGGTGGATGTGCGTGGTCAACCCCCTGGTCTGCATCCCCGTCGGCGCGCTGCTGACCCGGGCCGTGCCCGGCGCGGCCGGAACCGCGGTGCAGGGCGCGGCGCTGAGCGCCGGGAACCTGCTGTTCTTCGCCCTGTCGACCGCCGTGCTGTGGAAACGCCGGGAGTGACCGGCGGACCCGGGGGTCAGAGGCTGTGCGCCGTCTCCGCGCGCCTCTCCGTCGTCTCCGCACGCTTCTTCAAGGCGCGGTTGAGCGCGTCGAAGTCCGCGACGGTGGCGGCGATACTCCGCCGCAGGAACGGCACGAGCACCCCGGTGAACCTCTCGCTCTGGACGACGCGCGTGCCGCCCCCGTCCAGGTCGGTGAGGACGAAGCGGTGCTCACCGGTGAAGAGGCCGGGCATCAGGGTCCGGCCGCGCCAGCGCAACTCCTCCGCCGGCACCGCGGCCTTGACCTTCGGGCGGTACGTCATGGGCCGGCGGCGGCCCGGGAAGACCCGCAACCGCAGCCGCCGGCCGGGCGAGACCTCGCCGGAGGCCTCTCGGATGAAGGGGTTCCACTCCTCGTAGCCCGCCAGGTCCGTCAGGATCCGCCAGACGTGGCCGGGCGCGGCGGCGATGTCCACCACGGTGGCTATTTCCCGCATCGGCGTCCCTCTCCTCGTGCCGCAGTGCCGTCGCGGGTTCCCTCGCACGGAGGACGTGCCCGCAAGGCTCAGTATTGGCCCGATCGTCCCCGTCGGCCCGTCCGGGCGGGGCGGGGGCGGCCGGGTGCATCTGGAGCAGCGGCCGTTACCGCCCGCCGCCACCGGGCACATGTGCAGCCGGCGGGTCCTTCCGGGGCCGCCGGGCAGCCCCTGCCCCCGGCCCGGAACGGCGGACGAGAGGGCGGACGGTCGCATGATCACGTTGGGGGTGGAGGAGGAGTACCTGCTCCTGGACCCCGTCACGGCGCTGCCGGTGCCGCTGGCGGACGAGGTGCGGGCGGCCTCCGGACTGCAGGGGGTGGCCGGGGGCCGTGAGATCAAGGCGGAGCTGCTGCGGGCCCAGCTGGAAGCCGCCACCCCGGTCTGCACCGGCCTCGCCGAGCTCGCCGGGCATCTGGTGCGGCTGCGGCGGGCGGTCGGCTCGGCGGCGCGGAAGGCGGGGTGCCGGCCCGTCGCCTGCGGGACCCCGCCGCTGTGCGGCGGGGCGCCGCCCGCGGTCACCCCCAAGGAGCGGTACCTGGAACTCCAGGCGCAGGGGGCGCGCCTGGTCGACGAGCAGCTCGTCAACGGCATGCACGTGCACGTGGGGGTGCCCGACCGCGCCACGGCCGTCGGCGCGCTGAACCGGCTGCGGCCCTGGCTGCCCGTACTGGTGGCCATGGGCGGCAACTCCCCGCTGTGGCGGGGGAGGGACACCGGGTTCGCCAGCTGGCGCACGGTGGTCTACGGGCGCTGGCCGGTCAGCGGCCCGCCGCCCCGGTTCGACGGGCCGGACGACTACGACCGGCGGACCGACGCCCTGCTCGGAGCGGGCGTGATCCTGGACAAGGGCCAGCTCTACTGGCAGGCGCGCGTCTCCGAGCGCTACCCCACCCTCGAAGTGCGGGCGCTGGACGTCCAGCTCACCGCCGAGGACGCGGTCCTCTTCGCGGGCATCGTCCGCGCCCTCGTCGCCACGGCGCTGCGCGAGGAACGGGAGGGCCTGCCGCAGGCGCCCTGCCCGCCGGAGATGCTCCAGGCCGCGAACTGGCACGCGGCGCGCTACGGGCTGCACCGCGGCCTCATCGACGCCCACGGCCGCCGCCGGGGCGCAGGCGAGGCGGTCGAGGACCTGCTCACGCACGTCAGGCCCGCCCTGGACGAGGCCGGCGACACGCGCGAGGTCGAACGCCTGCTGCGGCTGTTCCTGTCCCGCGGATCCCCGGCCGACCGCCAGCGCCACGCGTTGGCGACGGGCGGGCTGTCCGCCCTGACCGCCTTGGCGAGCCCGGCACCGCCGGAGTAGGGCCGCGGTGGCCCGCCGCGACGGCGGGAGTACGGGTTGGCCGTCATGGCAGCGTGCCGGGTGGTGCGGTGCCCGGCGTGAGAGCGGGCCGGCTGGGCACCGCCGGTCAGCGGCGTTGTGGTGGCGCACCGTGGCGGCGGAGGAGAGGCCGGCCGTTGCCAACGCGGCGGCACGCCCCGGTAGGAAAGCCCGCCGCCACGGTGCCGTGCCCCGACGGTGAGGGGCCGGCGGAATGGGGGGCGCCCGGCGTCGTAGCTTCTGGTGCGCCCGGCGCCGGTGTTGACTTCTCTTTTCCGCCGTGCGACAGATGTCATGGCTGCGTCAAACCCAGGCGCGCCGGACGAGAGGAGCACGGCGATGAGAACCCCCCGCATCACCCGCACCGCACTCGCCGCCACCCTGGCCGCGGCCGCCGCCGCGCTCGGCGCGCCGCCCGCCGCGGCCGCCGACGCCGTCACCGTCGGCTACACCTGCACCGGCCCCGGCGCCCCGGGCGGAGTCCAGTCCCTCCTCGTCACCGTGACGGCGCCCGCCGGCGTGCCGCGGGGCTCGACCGCGGACCTGTCCGTCGAGGTCACCACCGCGCTGACCGTTCCCGTCGACGTGCCCGCCCGGGCCGCCACCGGCGAGATGGTCCTCGAACTCGGCGGCGCGGCCACCGGCTCGGTGACGGCCACCGGGTTCACCAACCCCGCCGCGGTGCCCAGCGGCTCCACCGTCACGCTCACCGGCGGCGCCGCCTCCGCCGAACTCGGCACCGCGGGGGCCGCGACCGTCACGCCCGGCGCGGCCACCGTGCACGTCTTCGGCGTGACCGTCGCCTGCGAGGTCTCCGGGACGGCCCCCGTCGCGGCCACGATCGACGTCACCTGAGACGCCCGGCAGGATCAGGCGGCGGCCTTGAGGGCGGTCGCCCCGAAGGAGACGTCGAAGCGGTCGCACCAGATGCTGACGCTGGTGTAGCGGGACAGGTCCACGTCGGCCGGCACGGCGTAGTTCTGGTCGCCCTTGTTGCCCTTGAGGGAGCCCAGGCTGCGGTGCGCGCCGTCGTCGAAGACGTGCCACCCGTCCCGCCCCGGCTTCACCGGAGCGTCGCTGAGCAGAACCTTGAGCTCCGGGCCGTTGCTGGTGTCGAGGTTCTCCAGGCGCAGCGTGCGGCTGCCGTCGGGAAGCTGCAGGATGCGCACGGAGCCGCTGGTGCGGTGCTCGTGGCTGATCAGCTCACCGGTGGCCAGCGTCCGCACGCCGTCCTGGCCGCCGCCACCCGTCCGCGCCGTGCCCGTGACCGCCGGCACGGACTCCCGTACGGTCTCGTCCACCCACAGCTTCCACGGCTGGAACCAGACCAGCCCCGCGGCGACCGCGAGCGCCCCCGCGATCAGCACCCCGATGACGGCCGGCCTGCGCAGCACCCGTCGTACACGTCCCATCTCTGCCTCCGAAAAGCCGGCGTGTTCTCTCACTCCTTGCAACGGATTCCGGCCGCCGCAGGGTCCGGGCTTCCGGTGACGAAAGTCTTACGTCCCCCTCCGGTGACCTCCCCGTCTGGTGGCGCTGGGGTGGCTGGGGCGCGGGGTTTCTGGTGACCTGTAATGGTCCCGGAGGCCGCGGCGGTAGGAGAACACCCATGGACATCGGCGACCTGACCGACGAGATCCTCCGCGATCTGCGCGGACCGCGTCCCTACCCGGCGGTGTCGCTGCTCGTGCCGACGACCCGGCGCTCCCCGTACAGCCCCGAGGACCCCGTCCGGCTGCGGAACACCCTCGCGGAGGCCAAGCGCCGGCTCGCCGAGGACGCCGGGGTCTCCCGCTCCGCACGGACGGACGTCGAGGCGCAGCTGGACGCGGCCGCCGCCGAGGCGGACCTGACGCACTCCAGCGACGGGCTGCTGATCCTTGCGGCCCCGGGCGAGCACCACGTGTGGTACCTGCCGCGCACGGTGCCGCAGCGCGTGGTGATCGGGAAGACGTTCCTCACCCGCAACCTCGTGGCGGCCGCCCGGATGGAGGAGCCGTACTGGGCCCTGGCCGTCACCAAGGGGGAGAGCCGCCTGTGGGACGGCGCGGGGGAGACCCTCACCGAGTTCACCGGCAACGGCTTCCCCGTCTTCCCGGCCCTGCCCGACCACGTGGACGCGCTGCCGGGCAGGAACTTCGGCAAACCCATCCGCGAGGAGGGCCTCGTCGAGCGCGAGCGGCAGTACCTGCGGTCGGTCGCCACCGCCCTGGCGGGCGTGCTGGAGAAGCATCCGAGGCCCCTGTACGTGGTGGGACGGCGCGAGCTGGCCGTGCACTTCAAGGAGGCCCTGCCCGACGCGGGCGCCGTCACCGCCCTGGTCGAGAACGGCAGCGGCACCGCCAAGAGCGGCCACGAGCTCCTTCAGGTGCTCCGCCCGGCCTTCGAGGAGCGCCGCGAAGCGCGCCGGGGCGAGGTGCTGCAGCGGCTGAGCGACGCGCGCGGCGCCCGCCGCTACACCTCCGGTCTGGACGAGGTCTGGCAGACGGTGCGGCAGGGCCGCGTGGCCCTGCTGGCCGTCGAGGACCACTACCAGGCGACCGTCCGCACCGACGGCAACGGCGGCCACCCGCAGGTGGTGGAGGAGCCCGCGGAACCGCTCAGCGCGGACGCCTCCCTCATCGAGGACGCCGTCGACGAGATCGTCGAGAGCGCGCTGGACAGCGGCGCGGACGTCGAGTTCGTCCCCGACGACACCCTGGCCGACGAGCACCGCCTCGCCGCGGTCCTGCGGTACTGAACCGGCAGGCGAGGCGGGTCGGCCGGCACCGGCGGGGGAGGAAGGTCAGCCGGCCGGCCGGAACTCCAGCCCGGAGACGTCCTCGCGGGTCGCGGCGCCCAAGAGCACGAGCGAGGCGGCCTCCGCGACGGCCGGCGGCAAGGTGCGGCCGCCGCCCCCCGCCGCGGCGGCATCGAGCGTGCGGAGCAGCCGGCCCAGCCCGTGCGCGTGCCGGGTGAAGACGCGCCGGCTGACCCGGCGGCCGCGCCGGCGCTGCCCTTCCAGCGCCCGCACCGTGCCCACGTCCAGCAGCACCAGGTGCAGCTCGTGGCCCCGGCGCCCGGCCTCGCGGGCCAGCCAGCGCCGCATCCACGGGCGGCTGCCGCAGTCGTGCACCAGAACGGGCTCCCCGCTGCGTACGGCCGTGCGGATCCGCAGGAAGTGGTCCAGCCGGGCGCACGGACGGTAGACGGCGTACGGCAGCCGGTCCGGCATGCGCGCCTGCCACCGCTCGTGGGCGGCGCGCGGATCGACGGCGGGGGCCGCCGCCGACCAGCGGCGCATGAGGGTGCTCTTGCCGCTGCCGGGCAGCCCCGACACCACGACGACCGACCCCGCCGGATACGACAGCACCGCAGGAACCCGGGAGCCGGCGGCCCGCAGGTCGACCACCCCGCTGGGACGGAAGGCTGCCGGAGGCACCGAGGGGGCCTGCTTGCGCGGGCCCGCCGGGCCCGCCGGGCCCGCCGGCGGGCCGGCCGGTATGTCCGCAGGTATGTCCACCGGTGTGCTGCTGCCCGCCGGGGGGCGGCCGCCCCGCCGTTCCCGCTCTGCTCTGCCGGTCCGGCTCACGGTCCGCTTCCCCTGCCTGTCGCGCCCTCGGCTGCTGTCTTGAGCCCGCTGCCTGCCGGGCAGGGGCAGTCCTTCAGACGCCGTGACGCACCCCGCCGGTTCACCGGGCGCCCCCGCGGGTTCACCGGAACCGGGGCCGGACGGGCCCGTGGCCGCGCCGGAGGGGATGAGGACGCGGCCACGGGCGGCCCCGCAGGGCCGGAGGGGGAAGGGGGGAAGGAGGGACGAAGGAACGAAGGACTATCAGCGGGCGTCGGCCGCGGCGGCCAGGGGCCGGGCGTGGTGACGGCTGATGTTCTTCTCCAGCAGCGACAGGCACTCGGCGACGCCGATGCTGTCCGGGGTGTGCTCGGGCAGCCGCCCGTCCCGGGCCTTCAGCCCGGCCAGCGCCTCGTCCATGGCCGACTGCGCCGCGAAGAGGCAGGGGGTGCTGTAGATGGCCACGTCCACGCCGAGCGCGGTCAGCTCCGGCAGTGACAGCCGCGGCGACTTGCCGCCGGCGATCTGGTTGAACAGCAGCGGCTTGTCGCCGATGACGTCGCGGACCTTGCGGATCCAGTCGGTGCTGCGGACGCCGTCGACGAGCAGGACGTCCGCGTCGGTGGCGGCCAGGGCCTTGGCGCGGCGCAGGATCTCGTCCTCCTCCGTCGCGTCGGTGCGGGCCACGACGACGAGGTCGCGGCGGGACTCGAGGACCATCTCCAGCTTGTCGAGGTACTCCTGGAGGGGGAGGATCTGCTTCCCGTCGACGTGCCCGCAGCGGCGCGGCCGCTGCTGGTCCTCCAGGATCACCCCGGAGGCGCCGATGGCTTCCAGGTGCTGGACGGCGTGGCAGGCGGTCTCCGGGTCGACGTAGCCGTCGTCGATGTCGACGAGCAGGTGCTGCTCGGGGAACGCCAGGCGCAGCCGCTGCACGAAGGCCACGATGTCGGGCCAGGCGATGAAACCTATGTCCGGAAGGCCGTAGTGCGAGGCCGCGAAGCCGAAGCCGGAGACGAACATGCCGTCGTAGTGCCGGGCCGCCACGGAGGCGGAGAACATGTCGAAGATGCCGATGAGGGGGGTGGTGCCGTCCGCGGCGATGGCGTCACGTAGCCGGGCGGGGTGGTTCACGGGTACCCTCCGAAGACTGGTTTGGCGTCGGTTGAGCCCGCTTCGGCCGCTGTCTTTGACGGAAGGCCCGCAGCCGCCGCGGGGGACGATGACCGACCGGAGAGCCCTGGGGTGCGCCGAGCGAAGGCGTACCCCAGGGTTTTCTGCTGCGCTCTGCTGCTGGTGGTGCCGGTCGGTGCTGTCGGGAGATTAGTCAAGAGATAGTCATGCAGCAATATAGGCAAGGTAAAAGCGGGCGGTCGGCGATGCATTCGCGCCGACCGCCCGCGCCTGCGGAGCGCCGTGCGGCAGCTGCCCGCCCGCGCTCGCCCCGCAGTTGAGAGGCCTGTTTCCGGATCTGCGGCCGGCCCGCGCGCATATGCCGCGGATCGACCGGATCTCGCGGGTCGATCTCCCTACGGCATGTCAGGTCGCGGGCGCCGCCTACGGCTTGGTGAGGTTCCGGGCCTCGGCGCGGCCCTTGAGCTCCAGCTGCTCGGCCAGGTCGCGCAAGGCGCGGGCGCCGGCGATCTCCTCGCCGATGCGCGGTTCGTTCGGGTCGCGGGAGTCGCGGGTGGAGGAGGTCCGGGCGCGGAGTTCGGTGCCGTCGCGCAGCCGCAGGAGGGCGGCGGCCCGGGTATGGGACTCGTCCTCGTCGAATTCGATTTCCACGTGCCAGCCGGCGACCTGCATGGATGAAACACCTCCGCCGTGTTGCAGCTCTCTGGGCGGCCACTGTAAGCAGCCCTCCCGTGCCGCCCGCGGGTCCGCGCGCCCGGGCGGTCCCAGGTCCACCCGTCCGGCTGTCCGCCCGCCCGGATGCGGCGCGCATAAATGTAGAAGACATGAATGCAGACGCCATGAATCGCCCGGGGCAAGCAATGCAAGATCACGGCCCTGTGGCCTTGATCACATGGGACAGGGGTATTGCTGAAAACGGTCATGTACAAAGGCGGCCGGCCTGCGGTGCGGATTCCTTTGTACGCCGGGGAAATGCCCGCCCCACCCCGCTCTGACCAGCACTGATCGATCATTACCGGCGGAAATATCAATTCCCTGCGAAGTCTTGACGGCGCCCTTACACGCCTCACACCATTCACGGCATGGAGTCCACCGACAGCCGGCCGAGCACCGAGGCGCAGCAGCGTCCCGGCGCCGTGCCGTGCCACCGGGCGCACGCGCCCCACGGCAGGCCGGCCCGTCGCGCGACACCCGGCCGGCGGCGGCCCTTAGAGGGCTGACCTCCCCGCGCCACCCCGCGTCGCCCAGGACGGCAGCGACACCGCCGCCGCTCCCGGACCGCGCACCTTCGTGCCCGTTCCCCCGCCCGGTCGCGGCCGCCCCTGTCCGGGGCCGCCCCGCGTCCGGCCGGAGGAAGCGCCCGGCCCCGGCCGGCGGGCACCGCACCACCCCCCGGAGGACGGCGTCGCCAGCCGGCCCCCGG
>NZ_JBPQTW010000128.1:0-18835 GCF_051386535.1 Streptomyces sp. URMC 127 | reverse complement strand
GGTGTGCGGGTGGGGGAAGAGGACGGGCCGGACGGCGCCGGGGTCTGAGAGAAGAACGACACATTCCGGCCGAACCGCTCCGGGGGAGCACACGTCTCTCGGAAAAGGGGGCCGGGCGCCGGTGAGGCTCCGCGTATCTTTTCCGACAGTCATCCCCGTAGTCATCCCGTCGTCACCAGTCATCCCACCGTTCCCGGACCAAAGGACTCCCCCATGGACTCGGCCGCCGCCACCGTTCCGGCACCGGGCGGGCCCGCGGCCGAAGCGGCACCCGGCGCCCGGCCCCGCGCCGCGGCCCTGCGCGCCCCGCGCCGGGATCCGTATCTGCTCGCGGGCGCCCTCTTCGTCCTCTACGCCGCGCTCTCCCTGTGCCGGCACCGCCGCATGCTCACCATGTCCTGGGACCTGGGCATCTTCGAGCAGGCCGTCCGCGGCTACGCCCGCCTCCAGGCGCCCATAGCCGACCTCAAGGGCCCGGGCACCAACATCCTCGGCGATCACTTCAGCCCGGTGACCGCCCTCCTCGCCCCCTTCTACCGGCTCTTCCCCACCCCGGTCACGCTCCTTGTCGCCCAGGCCGCGCTCTTCGCCCTGTCGGCGATACCCGTCGCCCGGCTCGCCGCCGGGCTCCTCGGCCGCAAGCGCGGACTGGCCGTCGGCATCGCCTACGGCCTGTCGTGGGGCGTCCAGCGGGCGGTCGACTTCGACTTCCACGAGATCGCCTTCGCGATGCCGCTGCTCGCCTTCTCCCTCGAAGCGGTGGTGCGCGGGCGCTGGCGGGCGGCCGTCTGGTGGGCCGCGCCCCTCGTCCTGGTCAAGGAGGACCTGGGCCTCACGGCGGCCGCGATCGGCGTGATCATCCTGATCCGGCTGCGCGGCGCGAAGTCCCGCGGGGAGGCGGTCCCCGGGGGAGCCGCCCGGCCGGCCGCCGCGCTGACGGCCTTCGGCCTGGCCGCCGCCGTGATCACCTTCCTGCTGATCATCCCCGGCTTCAACACCAGCGGCGCCTACGACTACTGGACCAAGCTCGGCGACGGCGGAGGCGACGGCTCCCCGGGCACGATCTCCGCCGACACCGCGATCCGCACCCTGCTGTGGATCCTGCTGCCCACCAGCGGCCTGCTGGCCCTGCGCTCCCCGGTCCTGATCGCCGCCCTGCCGACCCTGGCCTGGCGGTTCGCCTCCCACGACGACCACTACTGGGGCACGGACTGGCACTACAACGCCGTCCTCATGCCCGTCGTCCTCATCGCGCTCACCGACGCCGTGGCCCGCGCCCGCGAAAGCCGCCGCCCGCTGCTGCGCTCCTACGCGCACCACCTGCCCGGCGCGGTGCTCGCCGCGTCCCTCGCCCTGACCGCGTCCCTGCCCCTGTACTCGCTGACCGAACCCGGCACGTACCGCGTCCCGGAGAGCGTCCGCGCGACGGAGCGGCTCCTGGACCGGATCCCCGACGGGGCGTCCGTCGAGTCCGACATAGCGCCGATAAGCCGCCTCGCCGGCCGGTGCCGGGTCTTCTGGATCGGCGACACCCGCGGCATCACCCCCGACTACATAGCCATGCGCATGCCGGAAGGCAAGAGCGTGGAGGACCTGACCGCGGACGGGGAGCGGATGCACCCCGGCACGCGGTACGCCTTCCTCGGCGGCGAGGGCGGCTATGCGGTCCTCGAAAGGCAGGGGGCGGCGGCCTCCTGACCCCCGCCCCCGCCTGCGCCTGCGCCTCCGCCTCTGGACGGCTTCCTACGAGCCCAGGATCGTCGTCAGGAACTCGCCCGTCCACGCGAGCAGTTCCCGGCCGACCAGCGGCTTGCCGCCGATCGGGCGGGTCGCCGGGCGGGGCACGAGGATCTGCTTCGTGGCGGGCTTCATGACCGTGCGCGGGTAGAGCCGCTTGAGGCGCAGCTCCTGGGACTCGCGCAGCTCCACCGGCCCGAAGCGGACGTTGGAGCCCTGCAGGGTGATGTCGGAGACGCCGCACGCCCGGGCCAGCATCCGCAGGCCCGCGACGAGCAGCAGGTTCTCCACGGGCTCGGGCAGCTTGCCGTAGCGGTCGGTGAGCTCCTCGCGGACGGCGCGGATGTCCTCCTCGCTGTTCGCGGAGGCGATGGCGCGGTAGGCCTGCAGGCGCAGCCGCTCGCCCGGGGCGTAGTCGTGCGGGACGTGCGCGTCCACCGGCAGTTCGATCTTGACTTCGAGGGGGGCCTCGGGTTGTTCCTCGCCGCCCTCGACCGACGCGCGGTAGTCCGCCACGGCCTCGCCGACCATGCGGATGTAGAGGTCGAAGCCGACGCCCGCGATGTGCCCGGACTGCTCGCCGCCGAGCAGGTTGCCCGCGCCGCGGATCTCCAGGTCCTTCATGGCCACGTACATGCCGGCGCCCATCTCCGTGTGCTGGGCGATGGTGGCGAGCCGCTCGTGGGCGGTCTCGGTCAGCGGCTTCTCCGGCGGGTAGAGGAAGTAGGCGTAGCCGCGCTCGCGGCTGCGGCCGACGCGGCCGCGCAGCTGGTGCAGCTGCGACAGGCCGAAGTTGTCGCCGCGCTCCACGATCAGCGTGTTGGCGTTGGAGATGTCGATGCCGGACTCGACGATCGTGGTCGACACCAGGACGTCGAACTTCTTCTCCCAGAAGTCGACGACGACCTGCTCCAGCCGGCTCTCGCTCATCTGCCCGTGCGCGGTCTGGATGCGCGCCTCCGGCACGATCTCGCGCAGCCGGGCGGCCGCCCGGTCGATGGACTCCACCCGGTTGTGGATGTAGAAGACCTGGCCCTCGCGCAGCAGCTCGCGGCGGATGGCGGCGCCGATCTGCTTCTGGTCGTAGGGGCCGACGAAGGTCAGCACCGGATGCCGCTCCTCCGGCGGGGTGGTGATGGTCGACATCTCGCGGATGCCGGTGACCGCCATCTCCAGGGTGCGCGGGATCGGGGTGGCGGACATCGTCAGGACGTCCACGTTGGCCCGCAGCTTCTTCAGCTGCTCCTTGTGCTCGACGCCGAAGCGCTGCTCCTCGTCGACGATGACCAGGCCCAGGTCCTTGAACTTCGTCTCGGACGAGAACAGGCGGTGCGTGCCGATGACTATGTCGACCGAGCCGTCGCGCAGGCCCTCCAGCACGGCCTTGGCCTCGGCGTCCGTCTGGAAGCGGGACAGGGCCTTGGTGACCACGGGGAACTGGGCGTAGCGCTCGGAGAACGTGCCGAAGTGCTGCTGCACCAGCAGCGTGGTCGGCACGAGCACCGCCACCTGCTTGCCGTCCTGCACGGCCTTGAAGGCGGCGCGGACCGCGATCTCCGTCTTGCCGTAGCCGACGTCGCCGCAGATCAGGCGGTCCATGGGGACGGACTTCTCCATGTCCTCCTTGACCTCGGCGATGGTCGTGAGCTGGTCGGGCGTCTCCGCGTACGGGAAGGCGTCCTCCAGCTCCCGCTGCCAGGGGGTGTCGGGGCCGAAGGAGTGGCCGGGGGCGGCCATCCGCGCCGAGTACAGCTTGATCAGGTCGGCGGCGATCTCCTTGACGGCCTTCTTGGCGCGCGCCTTGGTCTTCGTCCAGTCCGCGCCGCCGAGGCGGTGCAGGGTGGGCGCCTCGCCGCCGACGTACTTGGTGACCTGCTCCAGCTGGTCGGTCGGGATGTAGAGGCGGTCGCCGGGCTGGCCGCGCTTGGCGGGGGCGTACTCCACGAGCAGGTACTCGCGGGTGGCGCCCTGGACGGTGCGCTGCACCATCTCGATGTAGCGGCCGACGCCGTGCTGCTCGTGGACGATGTAGTCGCCGGCCTGCAGCGTCAGCGGGTCGATGGTCTTGCGGCGGCGGGCCGGCATCCGGCCCATGTCCTTGCTGGCGGACTTCTGCCCCGACAGGTCCGTCTCGGTCAGGACGGCGACCTTCAGGCCCGGGTGCACGAAGCCGTTGTCGAGGCTGCCGCAGGAGACGTGGACGACGGACGGCGACAGGCCGTCGATGTCCGCGTCCAGGCGGGCGGCGATGCCCTCGCCGCCGAGGACCTCGACCGTGCGGGCCGCGGGGCCGTGGCCCTCGGTGACGAAGACGGTGCGCCAGCCGTCGGCCAGCCAGCCCTTGGTGTCGGCGAGCGCGCGGGCGGTGTCGCCGCGGTAGCTCTCCGGGGCGTGCATGCCGAGCTTGAGGGTGTCGCCGTCGAGCTCCTCGTCCGCGGCGAACGGGCTCACCGACCACCACATCTGGCCGAGCTCGCGGGCGCGGTCGCGGACGTCCGCGATGCCCCACAGCGAGGCCGCGTTCACGTCGATGGGCGCCTCGCCGCCGCCGGCCGTGGCCGCCCAGGACGCCTGCAGGAACTCCTGGCTGGTGGCCACGAGGTCCGCGGCGCGGGTGCGCACGCGCTCCGGGTCGCACACGACCGTCATCGCGCCGGCCGGCAGCACGTCCAGCAGCAGCTCCATGTCGTCCACCAGGACCGGGGCGAGGGACTCCATGCCCTCCACCGCGATCCCCTCGGCGATCTTGGAGAGGAGCTCGCCGAGCTCCGGGTGCTCCTGAGCGAGCTCCGCCGCCCGGGCCCGTACGTCCTCCGTCAGCAGCAGCTCGCGGCAGGGCGGCGCCCACAGGCCGTGCTCGGCGACCTCCAGCGAGCGCTGGTCGGCGACCTTGAAGTAACGGATCTCCTCGACCTCGTCGCCCCAGAACTCGATCCGGAGCGGGTGCTCCTCGGTCGGCGGGAAGACGTCGAGGATGCCGCCGCGGACGGCGAACTCGCCGCGCTTCTCGACCAGTTCGACCCGGGCGTACGCGGCGGCCGCGAGCGCCTCCACGACCTCTTCGAGGTCGGCGCCCTGCCCCTGGCGCAGGCTGACCGGCTCCAGGTCACCCAGCCCCTTCACCTGCGGCTGCAGCACGGACCGGACCGGCGCGACGACCACGCTCACCGGCCCCGCCGCCGGGTCGTCCTTGCTGGGGTGCGCGAGCCGGCGCAGCACGGCCAGGCGGCGGCCGACGGTGTCCGAACGCGGCGAGAGGCGCTCGTGCGGCAGCGTCTCCCAGGCCGGGAACTCCACGACCCCGTCCGGCGGCAGCAGCGAGCGCAGAGCCGCCGCCAGATCCTCGGCCTCCCGGCCGGTGGCCGTCACGGCCAGCACCGGACGCCCCGCGTCCCGCGCGAGCGCGGCAACGGCGAAGGGCCGCGCGGCGGGCGGGCCGACGAGGTCGACGTGCGGGCGGTTGCCGTCGGCCGCGGCCTTCACCGCTTCGGCAAGCGCCGGATCCTTGACGACGGCGTCGAGCAGACCGTGCAGGCTCATGGAGGCTTTTTCCGTCCCGGGGTGGCAAGGTCAGTGAGTGACAACGCGAACGACCCGACACGTGTTGACGGGCCGGGTGACCCCCAGCCTACGACGCGGCGCCGACATTCGCGGCCCGACGGTTCCGGGGCTCCGGGCGCCCCTGACCGGGCCGGTCAGAGAGGCCAGGCCGTGACCTGGACGAGCTCGTCGGCGCGTTCTTCCACCCGTGCCACGAAGGCGAGGTTCGGCGTCTCGCCGATGACGTGCCGGGCATCAGGGTCGTACTCCCAGCCCCAGTCACCCATCGGTCACCTTCGCCCTGGCCGCGTCCATGATCTGCCGGATCTCGTCCATCGCGGCCCGCCACGCCGGATCGTCCTTGCCGAGGGACTGCACAGCGTGCTCCGCCGCGTGCAGCCGCCGGGCGACCTCGGGAAACCGCTCGACCTCGATCACGGTGGCCCACTTGAGCTGGAACATGGCGATCGGCCCGAAACTGTTGGCCTGAGTGGCCATCGTGAAGACCGTGTCCCGCTCCGTCGTCATCTCCGCCAGCCGGGACGGCGCAACCTGCGCCAGCGCCGCCCGCAGCGCGGGGAACGTCTTCTCGGGTCTGGGGATCACTGAGTCCTCCCAAGGGTGCCCCGATCACCGTACGGCAACCGGGTGGCCGAGCGAGGCCGTCCCGGCGGGGCCGAGCCATACGAGGCGGGCTCGCTCGCCCTTCTTCTCGCCGTACCACCACGCGGCCCGCTCGGGCGACCGGAGCCGCAGGGTGCTGTGGCCGTCGGTGCCGATCACGTCCACGGGGCCGCCCTCGTGAGCGAGACCCCAGGCGACGACCTCGGCGTCCGTGACGCCTTCCGCCAGGTCGGTCTCCTGGACGACGGCGAACATCCGCGGCGCGGAGTCGAGAACGAGCCCGCAGATCTCTTCGTCCAGGTCGAAGCCGCGTTCGAGCGACTCGGAGGCGGAACCCTGCGGGGATACGGTGCCCATGAACATCTCCTGCCGGAGGAGGGATTGGGGGAAGTCAGGCCAGCGGCCCGGCCCCCACCGTAGGAGCGGAGGTGGTATCCAGTCCACCCCAAGGCGACTACCCGTACCCCCCATATCCGATAGGGCGAAGGATCCGCACTGTGTGCGAATACAGAGAGGACGGCCATGCCCCCGAGCAAGCTCCCGCCAACCATCCGGCAACGGCGCCTGGGGGCCGAACTGCGCCGCCTGCGAGAGCACGCGGAACTGTCCGCCACCGAAGCAGGCAGGGTCCACGGGACCACCCAGTCCCGGATCAGCAACATCGAATCCGGCGGCTATCCCATCAGCGCCGAGCGGGTGCGGACCCTTGCACGGCTCTACGGCTGCACCGATCAATCCGTGATCGACGCACTGACCCGCATGACCGGCGGCCGGACGCGCGGCTGGTGGGAGGAATACCGGCAGATCCTCACGGGAGACGCACTGGATCTCGCCGAGCTCGAACACCATGCACGGTCCATGCGCATCGCCTCCGCGGTCCATCTCCCCGGGCTGCTGCAGACCACCGAGCACGCCCGGGCCCTCTTCAAGGACGTGGTGCCGGCCTACGACCCACCCTCGATCGAGCACCTCGTCTCTTTCCGGATCAAGCGGCAGGCGGTCATCTACGGCGATCAGCCGACGCCCCTCACGGCGATCATTCACGAGGCGGCGCTGCGGATGGGGTTCGGCGGCCCGGAAGTGGCCCGCGCACAACTGGTGCATCTCCTCGCGATGAGCGAGCGTGAACACATCACCGTGCAGGTGATCCCTTTCGGGACCGGGAGCTACCCCAGTTCCGGAGCGGCAATCATCTACTTCGACTCCGAGGTCCGGCAGTTGGACACCGTGCAGGTGGACACGGACACCCGGTCCGAGTTCGTGGACGCCCAGCCGCAGCTGATCAGGTACCGCGCCGTACTGGACCGGCTGGAGGAGAGCGCTCTCACTCCGGCCGCGTCCCGCGATGTGATCCACCGCATCGCCAAGAGCATCTGACGAGGAATGAACGTGTCCGAATACGCGTGGCAGAAGTCGTCCTACAGCGGAACTGCCGGCAACTGTCTCTACGTCGCGAGGGGAACCGCGCCCGGAACCATAAGGCTCCGGGAGAGCGACGCACCCGATCTCATACTCACCGCACCCCCCGCCGCGCTCGCGGCCCTCATCCGCGCCGTCAAGGACGGCCCGCCGGCTCCCCGCGGCCAGCGGTGAGCGCGCAAAGACCCGGCCCGGACACGCACCCCCGTGGCGCGTCCGGGCCGGGGCTTTCCGGGGGGGGGGGGGGGGGGGGCGCGGGCCGGTGGCCCGCGCCCCGCCGCCCCCTCGCAGGGGCAGCAGCCTGCTAGTCCGTGGCGATGGCGTTCAGGACGTTCATCCGGCCCGCCCGGAACGCCGGGACGAGGGCGGCGAGCAGGCCGACCACCGCCGAGCCGAGGAAGACCGCGATGATCGTCGGCCAGGGGATGTCCAGGACGCCGAGGCCCTGGAGGGCCAGGAGCTTCTGGGACGTGGTGCCCCAGGCCATGCCGAGGCCGAGGCCGAGCAGCGCGCCGAAGAGGGCGATGACGACCGACTCCAGGCGGATCATGCGGCGCATCTGGCGGCGCGAGAGGCCGATGGCCCGCAGGAGGCCGATCTCCCGGGTGCGCTCGACGACCGACAGGGCCAGGGTGTTCACGACGCCCAGGACCGCCACGATGATCGCGAGGGCCAGCAGGCCGTAGATCATGTTGAGGAGCTGGCCGACCTGGTCCTGGATGAGCTTCTTGTAGTCGGACTGGTCACGGACCTTGACCTGCGGGTACTGCTCGACGGACGCCTTGAGGGCGGCCGCGGCCTCCTTCGTCTGCCCGTCGGCGGCCTTGGCGAAGACCATGAAGTCCAGCGGCATCCTGTCGGCCGGGAGGTAGCTGCGCGCGGTGGCGATGTCGGTGTACATCGCGCCCTGGTCGATGCTGGTGTCGTCCGAGGTGATGGCCCTGACCGTCAGTTCGGCCGGGCGGCCGCCGGTCATGGTGACCTTCAGCCGGTCGCCCTGCTTGATGCCGTTGTCCTTGGCGAAGCCCTCCGGCACGGACATGGAGTCCTTGGCGTAGGCGTCCTTCAGGTTGCCCTTGACCGTCTCGGCGCGCACGTCGTCGGCGTACGTGGGGCTGACCGCGGAGAGCCGCTTGGTGACGGTCTTGCCGCCCGGCGTCGTGATCTTCGCGCTGACGACGGTGTACTCGGTGACGTGCTCGACGTGGCCGGCGGACTTGACGGCCTTGACCACGGCCGGGCTCAGCGGCTGCTGGTTCTCGCTCTGGACGATGAAGTCCGCGCCCACCGACTTGTCGAGCTGGTCCGTGGCCGAGGCGACCATCGAGGAGCCGACCACCGACAGCGCGGCGACCAGCGCGAGGCCGATCATCAGGGCGGAGGCGGTGGCGCCGGTGCGCCGCGGGTTGCGCAGCGCGTTGCGCTCGGCGAGGCGGCCGACGGGGCCGAAGACCCGCAGCACGATCGCGCTGATCACGCGGACGACGACGCCGGCCAGCAGCGGCCCGACGACGATGAAGCCGACGAGGGTGAGGAAGACGCCGATGCCGAGCATGCCCGCGCCCGCCTGGGCGTCGTCCGCCTTGGCCGCGGCGACCAGGGCCAGCCCGCCCGCGGCGGTCAGCAGCACACCGATCGTGGCGCGTGCCTTGCCGGCCTTGCCGTCCGCCGGGGTGCCCGCGTCGCGCAGGGCGGACATCGGGGAGATGCGGGTGGCCTTGACGGCGGGCAGGAGCGCGGCCAGGACGGTGACGACGATGCCGATGGCAAGTCCCACGACCGGCGTCGCGGCCTTGATCGTGAGCTCGCCCATGTCGAGCTTCATGCCCATGGAGCCCATGAGCTTCATCAGCCCGACGGCGAGGGCGATGCCGCCGCCGATGCCGAGCACCGAGCCGGCGACGCCGAGCAGCACCGCCTCGGTCAGCACCGAGCGCAGGACCTGCCGGCGGCTGGAGCCGATGGCCCGCATGAGGCCGATCTCGCGGGTGCGCTGGGCGACCAGCATGGAGAAGGTGTTGACGATGAGGAAGATGCCCACGAGGACGGCGATGCCGGCGAAGCCGAGCAGGGCGTACTTCATGACGTCGAGGAAGGAGCCGACGTCCTTCTTGTTCTCCTCCTTGGACTCGGCGGCGGTCCGCACCGCGTAGTCGCCCGCCGAGGAGCCGAGGGTGGCGGTGACGCGCTCCTTGAGCTGCTCGTCGCTGACGCCGGACGCGGCGGTCAGCCCGTAGCTGCTGAAGGAGCCCGTGCTGCCGAGCAGCTTCTCCTGCGCGGTCGCGGTGTCGAAGTACAGGAGGGCCGCGCCGGGGTTGGTCGTCTTGTACGTGGCGATGCCGACGACGCTGACGGTGAAGTCGCCGGGGACGGCGATGACGCGGAGCTTGTCGCCCGTCTTCACGCCGTGCTTGGCGGCGGTGTCGGCGTCGAGGACGGCCTCGGCCGGGCCGTGCGGGACGTGGCCGCTGGTGATCTCGACCGACTTCTTCTGGCTCTCGTCCCAGTTGGTGCCCACGGTGGGGGCGCCGGAGGTGGGGCTGAGGCTCTTGTTCTTCGCGTTGACGACGGTCAGCTGCATGCTGGTGACGTGCGGCTCGACCTTGGCGACGCCGTCGACCTTCGCGAGCTTCGCCTGGAGCGCGGCCGGCAGGGTCTCCGGCTTGCCGGTCTCCTGGGCGTCGTCGTCCTTCTTGGGGGCGACGGAGACGTCGGAGGCGACGTTCGCGAAGAGCTTGTCGAACGTGGCGTTCATGGTGTCGGTGAAGACGAGCGTGCCGCACACGAACGCCACCGACAGCAGGACCGCGACGGCGGAGAGCGCCATGCGGCCCTTGTGCGCGAGGAAGTTGCGCATCGAGGTCTTGAGGACGGTCACGACACCCGTCCACGGGCGTCGAAGTGCTTCATGCGCTCCAGGACCGCGTCGGCGGTCGGGCTGTGCATCTCGTCCACGATCCGGCCGTCGGCCAGGTAGAGCACGCGGTCGGCGTACGAGGCGGCCACCGGGTCGTGGGTGACCATGACGATGGTCTGGCCCAGCTCGTCCACGGAGCGGCGGAGGAAGCCGAGCACCTCGGCGCCCGCGCGCGAGTCCAGGTTGCCGGTCGGCTCGTCACCGAAGATGATCTCGGGGCGGGCGGCGAGGGCGCGGGCCACGGCCACGCGCTGCTGCTGGCCGCCGGAGAGCTGGTTCGGCCGGTGCTTGAGGCGGCCGGCGAGGCCGACGGTCTCCACGACGCGGTCCAGCCAGGCCTTGTCCGGCTTGCGGCCGGCGATGTCCATGGGGAGCGTGATGTTCTCGATCGCGTTGAGCGTCGGGAGCAGGTTGAACGCCTGGAAGATGAAGCCGATGCGGTCGCGGCGGAGCCGGGTGAGCTTCTTGTCCTTGAGACCGGTTATCTCGGTCTCGTCGATGAAGATCTGCCCGGACGTGACGGTGTCCAGGCCCGCCAGGCAGTGCATCAGGGTCGACTTGCCGGAGCCGGAGGGGCCCATGATGGCGGTGAACTGACCACGGGCGATGTCCACGTCCACGTGGTCGAGGGCGGTGACCCGGGTCTCCCCGGCGCCGTAGGCCTTGACGACCTGGCGGGCCCTCGCCGCGGCGGCCGCATGCCCTCCACTGCCCCCGGTCTTGGGAATCGATACAGCCGTTGTCACGGTCAAAACTCCTAGGTGTTCATTGCGGTGCGGTCCACAGCCTGCCTGGATGCGGGGGGCCGGGGCGATGGTGCTCGTCCGTGTATCGGTGGTGGGGCCAGCCCCACCATCACCTCTCCATCGCCTCTCCAGCCGGTGCCGGTGCCGGTGCCGACGTCTGCGTCTCCGTCTCCGTCTCCGTCTCCGGTCTCCGCCGACATCGAAAAGGCTAGGCAGCAGGTCGTGCCCGCTCCTCCCCCTGCGGTACGAACCGGGTGGCCGGGACGAGCAGGAGAAAGCCAGGCACGACCCTTAGGGGATGCGGGGCCGGCGGCCCCGCCGGTCTCGGGGTTCGCCGGGGCCCGAGTCTGCACCCTGCCGTTACGTCAGGCGCAAACACGACCCTGAGGGGTGCACCGCAGGACGGATGCGTGCCGGGGGAAACGATCTCGGGCGCGGGCCGGGCGGGCCGGGCAGACGCAGCCGTGCGCAGTCGTAGGCAGTCGTACGCACCCGTGCGCCGCCGTACGGGAATCCGCCGCAGACAAGCCGCAGACAAGCCGCAGACAAGCCGCAGACAAGCCGCAGACAAACGGAAGGAAGCGGGCAAAGAGGAAGGAGTTACCGAGGAACGAAGGGCGAATAATACGTGAAGGCGGCCACCGGGCAAGACAATTGGGGCCACAGGGAATTAGTGTTCGGTGTCATGGTCGAGGGGGGACGCCGACGGGCGCGGTCCGCAGCAGCACCCCTTCGCACAGGCCGCAGGTCTCCGACAGGAAGCAGCGAAGGAAGCAGCATCGTGAAGATACTCCCTACGCGCGCTGCCAGCGTCTCCCGCCAGGGTCTGTGCACGGCCCTGCTCGTGGCCAGCCTGACGGCCGCGGTCGGCGCCGGTGCACCGCACAACACGGCGGATGCGGACGACCCCTCGAAGGACCCGAAGAACCCGCAGGGCCTGCCGCACGGCACGCCCAACCTCACCCTGCCCGACCTCAGACCGAACGGCCGCCCCGGCCTGCCGGGCACGACCGGCCCGGGCAAGGAGGACTCCAAGGACGCGGCCACGGGCATACCCGCGACGGCCCTGGACGCGTACCGCAAGGCCGCCCAGCGCGCGGCGACCGACATGCCGGCCTGCCACATGCCGTGGGAGCTCATAGCCGGCATCGGCCAGGTGGAGACGCAGCACGGCACGTACGGCGGCGCGCGCATGACCGCCGACGGCACGACGGACAAGCCGATCCTCGGCCCGCAGCTGAACGGCAACGACTTCGCCAACGTCAAGGACACCGACCAGGGCCGGCTGGACGGCGACGCGGTCTACGACAAGGCCGTCGGCCCCACCCAGTTCCTGCCCTCCACCTGGGCGCAGTACGGCGCCGACGGCAACGGCGACGGGGTGAAGAACCCCAACAACATCTACGACGCCGCGCTCGCCACCGCCAAGTACTTGTGCGCGGGCGGCAAGGACATGAACCGGCCCGGGGATCTCGACCGGGCCGTCCTCAGCTACAACAACTCGCGGTCGTACGTGAACGCCGTCACGGAGTGGATGCGCGCGTACCAGCAGGGCAACGTGCCTTCGCTGCCGGACCGTACGGGGGTGCCGTCGGGCAGCGTTCCCTCGGGCAGCGTCCCGTCCGGCAACGTTCCGTCCGGTAATGCTCCGTCGGGCAGTGCCCCGTCCCGGAACGTGCCTTCGGGCAAGCCGCAGCCTTCGAAGCCGTTGCCGCCGTCGAACGGCGGCAAGCCCTCCGGCAAGCCGGCCGAGCCGGGGCACGACAAGCCGTCGACGCCGCCGACGAAGCCGCCGACGAAGCCCGACGAGCCGCAGAAGCCGAAGCCGCCTGCGCAGCGGGCGGACCGCCTGGAGCGGGTCGGCGACGGCAGGGCCTGGGAGGCGAACGCCGGCGAGACGTTCGCGGAGAAGGCGCGCGTCCTGGTCAAGGACCAGTCCGGGAAGCCGATGGCGGGCGCGAAGGTGCGGTTCGTGGTGAGCGGCGACGGGGCCGCCTTCACGGACGCTTCGACGGTGCTGACCGTCACCACGGGCAACGACGGCACGGCCACGGCGCTGCGTGTCGTGGCCGGGCTCAAGATCGGCAAGGTCAAGGTGACGGCGACGGTCGTCGGACGCGACCTGCCGGCGGTGGAGTTCGCGGGCACGGTGTCGGTGCGGGCGGCCGAGGAGGTCGTCGTGGTCGGCAAGCCGGCCTTGCAGGCCGACCCCAACGGTGCGTTCGCCGACCGGTTCACGGTCAAGGTGCTGACGAAGGACGGCAAGGACGTCGTCGGCACGGCGATCACGGCGACGGTCACCAAGGCCGACGGCACGACGCCCGCCGCCAAGGAAGGCCCCTACTTCAAGGGGCCCGACGGCAAGCGGACGTGGCGCCTGGAAGCCGGTACGACGGACAAGGACGGCGTCCTCGCGCTCCCGGTGCTGCTGACGGACGGGAAGTCCGGCGAGTACGTGCTGAACGTGACGACGGCCGACGGCAAGGTCCACGCGTTCCGCCTGACGGTGAAGGCCCCCACGGCCACGCTCCCGTCACCGAAGCCGACCCCGGCGACGTAGCCCTGCGGGCAGCACCGCCGGTCCCCGCCGCGGCGGATCCAAGGGGCCAGGCCCCTTGACCGGGTTGCGCACCCGCATCCCTCTCACCGCCGCAGCGGCGATCAGCCACCACCGCGGAGACCGGCGGTGCCGTACGGGCCCGGGCCGGCCCGGCACCGCCGGACACCACCGCTGTGGCTGATCGCCGCTGCGGCGGATTCAAGGGGCCAGGCCCCTTGACCGGGTTGCGCACCCGCGGCCCGTACGGCACCGCCGGGCACCACCGTCGTGGCCGAGCGCCGCTGCGGCGGATTCAAGGGGCCGGGCCCCTTGACCGATTGCGCACCCGCGGCCCGCATGGCACCGCCGCACACCACCGTCGTGGTTGCGCGCCGCCGCGGCGGATTCAAGGGGCTGCGCCCCTTGCTAGTCCCCCGCCCCCAGGTCCTCCGCCACCGGCTTGCCCGTGAGGGCGGCCAGGCTGTGGCGGACGTGGGCCATGTGGGCGCGGAGCTCCTCGCGGCGCTCCTCGTGCTCGCGGAGGTTGCGCTCCATGTCCCGGACGATCCGCTCCTCGCGGACCCGCGCCTGCGCGATGAGCGCCGCCCCCTGCGCCTCCGCGTCCTCCTGCCCGTGCCGCGCGGCCTCCTCGGCCTCCGCGTAGCGGCGCTGCGCCTCGGCGAGGGCGTTGCGGGCGTACTCCTCCATCGCGGCGATGCGCGTGTCGAGCGCGGCCTCGCGCTCGGCGGTCTCGCGCCCCGCCGTCTCCCACCGCTCCGCGTGGTCCTTCTCCTGCTCGGCGAGCGCCGCCGCCGTCCGCTCGCGCATCTCCGTGAGCGCCGCCGCCGCGTCCTCGCGCCGCTGCTTGGCGTCGCGCCGCGCCACGGCGATGACGTCGTCGGCGACGGACTCGGCCGCGACGAGCGCCTGCCGCGCCCACTCCTCGGCCTCGGCGCGCACCGCCGTGGCCGCCTGGTGAGCCGCGTCGCGGACCGCCCGGCCGTGCGCCTCGGCCGCCTCCATCATCTCGGCGGCGGCCGCCTCCGCCCGCTCCCGCAGCCCGGTCGCCTCGGCCTGGGCAGTGAAGAGGAGCCCCTGCGCGCGCTGGCCGAGCGATTCGTACGTCTGCAGGGGGAGCTGCGCCGCCACCTGCGCGAGCCGCTGGGCCTCCTCCTCCATCTCGCGCGCGAGTACGGTCAGCCGCGCCACCCGCTCCCAGGCCGCGTCCCGCTGCCGCGCGAACTCGGCGAGAGCGCGATCCACCTGCTCGGGCCGGTAACCCCGGCCCCGTACGACGGCGAAGCCGTCGGGAGACACCGATGCACTCATCCTTGAAGCCCCTTATATCCCGGATGTCCGGTATGTGACGCAGTCTGGCGCACATCATCCCTGGACCACGGGAAGTGCCGATGACGCGACACTCCGCCCGCTCCTTCTGTCAAGGATGCGCCAACCTACGACACGGGGCGCCCGACCCTCATCCCGGATCGGGCGCCCCGTGCCCGGGAGCGTTCCCGGCGCACCGCTAGAACAGGCCGTCCCACATCTGCTCGACGAGCACCGACCACCAGTTCTCCGGCGACGACAAGGCGGCCGTGTCCAGCGCCATCAGCTGTTCCTGGAAGTCCACCGTCCAGCGGCCCGCCTGCTCCGGCGTCAATCCGTAGCGCCACCGCCACATCTTCCCGAGCAGCGCCAAAGAGCGAACGAACTGAGGCAGGCTCGTGTTGACGAACTGCGGCGGAACGGACGAACCGCCCGGCCCCGCCTCCAGCGGCACCGCCACGATGTGCGCCGTCCCGTACTGCACGCACAGCTGCTTGCCGAAGTCCGTCCCCATCACGAGATACGAACCCGCGTCCGGCGCCGCCTGCACCCGCCGCTCCGCCGCCAGCTCCGCCAGCGTCGGCACCGGCCGGCCCGGCTGCGCCTGGCCCCAGAAGAACGGCCCGCAGTCCACGGGCAGGCCCGCCCACACCAGCGTCTGCGCGACGACGTCCGGCACGCCCTGGCGCGACACCGCGCGCTGCTCGAACCGGAACACGCCCTGCGGGCCGAAGGACTCGCCCAGCTCCCGGGCTATCACGTCCGGGCCCACCGGCGGCGCCTGCTGCACCTGGCCGGGGTGCGGCAGCGGCACCCGGTTCGGCGCGGGGCGCGCCGGGCCGTCGGCGACCTGGTGCAGCTCGCCCTGATGCTCGATCAGGTGCCGGACGCCCTGCTGGCGCGTGGCGTGGTCGCGGCCGTACGCGGCCGTGTGACTGACCGTCGCCTGCGGCCAGTTGTCGCGCACCATGCGGGCGCAGTAGCCGCCCGGGCCGTCGCAGGACTCCAACTCCGTGTGGAGCTCCAGCACCTGCTCGCGCGGCACGTTCAACGCCATCAGCTCGTGCAGGATCTGCCACTCCGGGTGCGGCGTGCCCGGCGCGCTGCGACGGATGATCTGCTGCTCGGAACCGTCGTGCGCGCGGTAGCGCAGGACGGCCATGTAGCCCGGGCCGACGGTCGGCAGACCGCTGGGCGGCTGGGGATAGCCGTACGCGGGGCCCTGCGGCGCCGGGGCGGCCTGCGGTGCCTGCGGGGACGCCGGAGGCATGCCGGGCGTGCCCGGGCTCGCGAGCATGGTCGCGGCGTGGTGCACGCCGCCGGGGCCTGCGGGACCGGCGGGAGCCGCGGGCGGCGGGGTGCCCGGGCGACCCGGCGCGGCGGGTGCCGCGGGGGGCTGACCCGGAGCGCCCGGAGCACCCGGGGCCGCGGGGCCGCCGGGAGCGCTCGCGAGCATGGTCGCCGCATGGTGCACCCCACCGGGGCCGGCCGGAGCCGCGGGCGGCGGGACCGGCGCGCCCGGAGCCGCCGGCGAGCCCTCAAGCGCGTCCAGCGACGGGGCCAGGGCCGTCTTCGGCAGCGCGCTGCCCGCCTCCATCAGGGCGGTCTTCGCCTCCGGGCCGACGCCCGGGGGCGGGGTGTCGTCCTCGTCCGTGCCCGACAGGGCAGGCGCCAGCACCGTCGCCGGCAGACCGACCGAGCGGTCGTCGTCATCATCCGAGCTGTGCGTGTCCGCCGCGGCCCAGGGCGTCGCCTCGGGCGCAGCGCCGGACCGCACGGCAGGCGCGGGGGGCCCCGCGGGCGGCGGCGCGAGGGGCTGCGGCGCGGCAGACGCGTCCGTCGCCGCCTCTGCCGCGGCCGGACCCGCCGGAGCGGACGGCGGCACCGGGCCGCCCAGCGACGCGTCCGGGGACGCCCCCGAACGCGCGGACGCGGCCGCGGGCGCCTCCGGGGACGCGCCGGCTCCCCCGGACGACGCGTCCGAAGCGCCACCGGCGGACCCGGCCGCCGGCCGGTCGGCAGGCAGGCCCGGAGCCGCGCCCGCAAGCGCGCCACCCTGCGCACCGGCACCGGCCGACGCACCCGCGTCACCGGACGCAGACGCACCGGCCGCCGGGCCCGAAGACCCGCCGGAAGCCCCGCCCGCGGGCGCACCCGTACCGGCGGACGCAACAGCCGCGGCTGCACCAGCACCAGCACCAGCACCAGCACCAGCCGGCGAACCGGCCCCGCTGGACGCAGCAGCCGCACCGGCACCGGCACCGGCACCGGCCGGCGCACTCGCACCGGACGGCGCGCCTGTCCCACCACCGGCAAGCGAACCCCCGCCGGACGGCGCCCCCGTACCACCACCCGCGAGCGAACCCCCGCCCGACGACGACCCCTCGCCCCGGCGGTCCGGGATGCCCATCGCGTCCGCCGCGTCCTGCAGCCACTGCGGCGGACTCAGCAAGAACGACGTCGCGTTCAGGTCCAGCCGCTTCGGCGGAGCGTCCGACGGCTCCGGCTCCTCCACCGCCACCGCTCCGTACTCCTCCTCATAACGCCGGATGACCTCGCCCACCGGCAGCGCCGGCCACAGCGTCGTCTCCCCGCTGTCCCGGGCGATCACCAGCCTGGCGTGCCCGCCGTCGGACGTCGGACCGTCCTCGCGGTCCTCGGCCCACACCACGAAGCCCAGGTCGAACTCGCGGACCCGCACCTCCCGGTGCTGGTACGCCGGCACGTCACCGTTGGCCCAGCGCTCACCGCGCTCCTGCGCCTGCGCGAACGTCACCACCGCGCGCTCACCCCTCCACCGGGACGGCATGGGCGAAGCCGCCGTCCACCATCAGGCCGGCCACCGTCTCCAGCTCGGGCGGACCGCCCGCCAGCCGCGACAAAAACACGTCGAAGTCCTCACCACAGGGCAGCAGCAACCGCTCCACCCGCTCCTGCACCGTCCAGCCGTCCCGGTCGCGCGCATCGTCGTACGGGCAGAACCAGACCGAGCCGATCGCCTCGCCCTTCACCTTCACGGCGAGCACGCCGCCCTGGACGAATCCCACGCCCAGATAGTCCTTGGTGAAGTGGTCGCGCAGACACTTGTTGACGTAGACGAGGTCGTTCACGGCGGCCTCGTCGCGCACCGTGAAGAACGGCTGGTCGATCAGCAGGCCCAGCTCCGCGTCCAGCGCAGCGCCCACCGGGGCACAACCGCCCGCGGCCTTCAGGAAGGCCCGGTAGGCGCCCGGCAGGCGGTAGCCGAGATCCTCCTCGACGCCCTGAACCTGTTCCTCCGTCACCGCGAGGTCCCGCTGAGGCAGCACGAAGTGCACCGGCCGGGTCTCCTGCAGCGGACGCGTGCCGCGCTTGTCCTGGTCCACGGCAGCCGTCGCCAGCCCGCCGTGGTGCCGCAGCAGCGCCTTCACCTCGGCCGGCACCAGCTCCAGCCGGCGCGTGCCCGCGACGTGGTGCCACGTCCAGCCGTGCGGCGTCGCGACCGACGGCAGACTGGCCCACAGCTCATGGCCCTCCGCGTGCAGGGCGGCGTTCGCCGACACGTAGTCGGTCAGCCGCAGCTCGTCCACGCCGAAGCCCTCCGGCGGCTCCGCGATCTCCGCGGCCGCCCGCGCATACGGCGAGAAGTCCGGGTAGCCCGATTCATCCACCCGCACCCCCTTGGGGTAGCGGCTGGCACGGACCGGGTCCGGGAAGTGCACGACCTGCCCGGCGTAGGCCGCATTCGGTGGCGCGGCCTGCTGCCCGAGCCGACCTGTCGTCATGACGGAAGCCCCCTGCTGACTGTGGATCCCAAAGGCCCCGACGAACGCGGCAGTCGCCGCCCGTCACCGGACCCCCGCCCGGGCCACGCGGACCCGGCCGGCCGGTGTCCCCATGGCCGAGAACACCCCGTGCGGCACAGCCTATGCGCTACCGCAAGACGGGGACCGCGCCCAGGCCCGCCCCCACCGCCACCGGCCCCGCCCGCAGGCACCCGTCACGCCC
>NZ_JBPQTW010000127.1:0-18939 GCF_051386535.1 Streptomyces sp. URMC 127 | reverse complement strand
GGCCAGTGGGCGTCAGAGGATGTCAGGGGGTGTCGGGGGCCGTGTCAGGAAACGGGATCGAGCAGGGCGTCGAATGCGGCCGGCAGACGCCGCCACGCTTCGGGCCCGCCCGCGTATTCGGCGTCGGTCAGCAGGCAGGACTCCAGCAGTTCGCGCAGCCCGTCGCCGTCGAGCCCGGGCGAGGTGAAGGTGAGGTGCTGCAGGCGGTCGCCGTGCTCGGGGTCCCAGTCGAGGGAGGCGGCCACGCGCCGTTCCGGCGGCACCATGTCCCAGGCGGCGTCCGGCAGCGCCGCGAGCCACGGCCCGGCGCTCTCCACGCACAGCGCACCGCCCGCGGCGTCCCACGCCAGCAGCGTGTCCGGCCGGTCGGCGAGCCAGAAACGGCCGCGGCTGCGCGCGGCGGCGCAGCACAGGTCCTCCAGCGCGGCGTAGAGCCGGCCCGGGTGGAAGGGGCGGCGGGCGCGCCACACGAGCGTGGTGACGCCGTCCGCGTCGGCCTCCTGGGGCAGCAGCGCGCAGGCGGGGTGCTGGCGGGCCGCGGCCGCCTCCACGTCGAACCCGGCGAGCGCGGCGGCCGCGAGCTCGGCGGAGCCGGCGGCAACGGGCCTGGCGGCGGGAGCGAGTTGGGCGAGGAGGGCGTGGTCGGCGGCGTCGGCGGGTGCGACGGGCGAGCCGAAGGCGGTGGCGCCGGACTCGGCCGCGTTCTCTGCCGCGTCCCCTGCCGGGTTCTGCGCTGCGGCCCCCGCCGCGTGCCCTGCCGCGTCCTCCGCCGCGTTCCCTGTAGCGCTCCCCGTCGTGTTCTCCACCAGTGCGAGCACCGTCGGGTACTCCAGCTGCCGGGCGAAGGTGTCGGCCACGGTGCGCTGGTCGCTCGCCGCGGCGGCCAGCCCGGCCTCGGCGAGGTCGTCGCCGCAGGCGAGGGCGGGCAGGACGAGGGCGGGGTCCACGGCGGTGATCACGCCGGTGAGGCGGAGGGCCTCGCCCGCGTGGGCGGCCACGACCTCGGCCATGGCCTTGGGTTCGACGGAGTCCCACAGCTCGACCACGGCGAGCCGGCAGTCGCCGGCCGCGGCGAGCCGCTCCAGCTCGGGCATGAGGTCCTCGCGCAGGGCGCAGCAGGCGCAGTCGTTGACGAGCGGGGTCTCGCCCTCGTCGAGCGTGCCGGTGCGGTCCCGTACGGTCCGGCGAACCGTTCCGGCGGTGGCGGCGGTGGCCAGGTCGTGGTGGAGGGCGACGCTGCCGGGGACGGTCTGCAGGAGGCGCTCGACCGAGGCCCGGCGGGCGTCGGCGTGCAGCCCGCCCACCAGGGCCACGGGCAGGGGACGCGGCGCGGTCACCGCCCGCCTCCGCGGCTGCCGTAACGGCGCTCAAAGCGCTCGACGCGTCCGGCGGTGTCCAGGACCCGGGCCGTGCCGGTGTAGAAGGGGTGGCTCGCCGAGGAGATCTCGACGTCGATGACCGGGTACGTCCTGCCGTCCTCCCACTCGACGGTCTTGTCGCTGGTGGCGGTCGAGCGGGTGAGGAAGGCGAAGCCGGCCGCACGGTCGCGGAAGACGACGGGGCCGTAGGGCGGGTGGATTCCGGGCTTCATGACGGTCAGCGCTCCTCTCGGAAGGTGACGTGGCGGCCGGCCACGGGGTCGTACTTGCGCAGTTGCATGCGATCGGGGTCGTTACGGCGGTTCTTGCGGGTGACGTAGGTGTATCCGGTGCCGGCGGTGGACCGGAGCTTGATGACGGGGCGTAGCTCGTTGCGGGCCATGGGGGCTACTATACAGAAATGGTTTCCATTTTCATTAGGAGGAGCGACGGATGTCCGCCCACTGCCAACTGACCGGCCGCAAGCCCGGCTTCGGGAACACCATCTCCCACTCCCACCGCCGCACGTCCCGGCGGTTCGACCCCAACATCCAGACCAAGCGCTACTGGCTTCCGGGCGAAGGCCGCCACGTACGGCTGCGGCTCAGCGCGAAGGGCATCCGGACGGTCGACGCGATCGGCATCGAGGCCGCGGTCGCCCGCATCCGGGCGCGCGGCGAGAAGGTCTGAGGGGGAGGACGGAAGCCTCATGGCGAAGAAGAGCAAGATCGCAAAGAACGAGCAGCGCCGCCTGACGGTCGCGCGGTACGCGGCCCGGCGCGCCCTCCTCAAGGCCGTCATCCGCGACCCGCGGGCACCGGAGGAGGAACGGCTCGCCGCCGCGCGCGAACTGCGGCGCCAGCCGCGCGACGCGAGCCCCACGCGCGTCCGCAACCGCGACTCGGGGGACGGGCGGCCGCGCGGCTACTTCCGTACGTTCGGGCTGAGCCGCGTCAGCCTCCGCAGGGAGGCCCACGCGGGGCATCTGCCGGGGGTGCGGAAGTCGAGCTGGTAGGGCGGCCGGCCGGGTGCGCCGCCGTGCGGGTCTGAGGAGCTCGCCCGGCGGCCATCGCCGGCACGGCAAGGCTCGTTCGCGTGTCCGGCGGGACGCTTGGCAGCGCGGCAGGGGTCCGCTTCGATGGACGCTTGCACCGTTTTGACGGTGCAACGTTTTGACGGTCCACCGCGCCACTCCGTACCGCACCGCACCCGCACCGCGAGAGGAGAGCCGGAACGTGATCCATATGACCGAGACCCTCGCCGTTCAGACCATCGAGGGCTTCCTCACGCCCGACGAGACCGCCGAGCTGACCAAGGTGCTGGACGAGCACCTGGCCGTCACGGGCTGGGTGCCCGAGCGCCCCAGCGCCGGGATCGCCGCGCCCGCGGCCGCGCAGGAGATCCTGGCGGCCGGCATCGAGCGGGCGCTTCCCGCCATCCGCAGGGTCTTCCCGTCCGTCGCCGGCGCCACGCCGTGGAACTACCACGACCTCGGGCCGGGGGACCGGATCGATGCGCATCTGCACGGCGTCGGCGCGCCGGAGGCCTCGCCCCAGCGTGTCGCGCGCGTGGCCTTCCATCTCCAGGAGGCCGCCCGCGGCGGGGCGTTCTACGTCGACACTTCTTCCGCCGACGCCCTGTGGACCGGGCGCACCGCGGGCCCGGGGAGCGCCTTCCTGCCGGGGACGCGCTTCGCCCGGGAGATCTCGGACGAAGGGCGCCCCGAGGACGCCGCGCTGCTGGATGCCGTCGCGCGCACCCGCTGGACCAGCGCACCGCCCGCCAGGACGGCCGTCGTCTACGGTGCCCAGCTCGTCCACGGCGTCGAGACCGTGGTCGAGGGACGGCTGCGGAAGCTCATCACGAACCTGCTGGACGGTCCGTGCGGATCGTCGTACGAATCGCCGCACTGATCGCTGCGCGGATCCTCGTACGTACGCGCGGATCCTCGTACGTACGGCTCACCGCCGCCGCGACAGGCGGCCGGCAGCAGGCGGGCGGGCGCCAGCAGGCAGGCGGGAGCGGTCCCCGGGTACGGCTCCGGCCGGACCCGGGGATCTGTCCGCGGGCCGGTTACAGCTGGCCGGACGCGGCGATGGTGATCTTCGCCTGGGTCTTGCCGCTCTGCGAGCCGAGCGCCTCGATCTTCTTGACGAGCTTCATGCTGTCCTCGTCGGCGACCTCGCCGAACACGACGTGCCGGCCGTCCAGCCAGTCCGTCACGATCGTCGTGATGAAGAACTGCGAGCCGTTGGTGTTCGGGCCCGCGTTGGCCATCGACAGCAGGCCCGGGCGGTCGTGCTTGAGCTTGAAGTTCTCGTCGGCGAACTTCTCGCCGTAGATGCTCTTGCCGCCGGTGCCGTTGCCGGCGGTGAAGTCGCCGCCCTGCAGCATGAAGGCCGGGATGACCCGGTGGAAGGAGGAGCCGGCGTAGCCGAAGCCCTTCTCGCCCGTGGCGAGCGCGCGGAAGTTCTCGGCGGTCTTCGGGACGACGTCGTCGAAGAGGTTGAAGTTGATGCGCCCGGCGGGCTCGTCGTTGATGGTGATGTCGAAGTAAACCTTGGTCGTCATGCCCTCATCCTGACACTCCCGCCCGGATAGCCGCTGCTCAGGCACCCCGAACGGCCCTGTTGAGGTGAGCTGCGACACAGCGGGTGCCATGGTGAAGCTGTGACGACGATGGAGCAGCCGCCCCTGGTCGTGGGCGTCGACGGGTCCGCCGGCAGCATGCAGGCCCTGGACTGGGCCGTGGACGCCGCCGCCCGGCACGGCGTGCGGCTCCGCATGGTCTACGCCTCCCGCTGGGAGCGCTACGAGACCCGTCTCCCGGCCGATGACGAGCCCTCTCCCGAGGCGGTCGCCGAGGAGCGCGTCATCGCCGTCGCCGCGCTGCGCGCCCGGGAGCGCGATCCGGCCCTCGTCGTCGAGGCGGAGGTGCTCCCCGAGGAGCCGCTGAACGCCCTGCTGGACGAGTCGCGCCGGGCCGCCGCGCTGGTCACCGGCCCGTCGGGCCGCGGCACGCTCACCGGTCTGCTGCTCGGATCGGTCAGCCTCGCGGTCGCCGCCCGGGCCCACTGCCCGGTGATCGTCGTACGGGGCGGCGAGCGGAACGTCCGCGGCGAGTACGGCCGGATCGTCGTCGGCGTCGGCGACCCCGAGGAGGCCCCGGCGGCCCTCCGCTTCGCGTTCCGCGAGGCGGCCGCCCGCGGCTGCGGCGTCGAGGCCGTACGCGCCTGGCGCCACCCCGTCCACCAGTCGGCGGACCACTACCCGCTGCCCAGCGACGACGCCATCGAGCACGAGGAGCTCGCCGGGCGCGAGCTGGTCGAGGCCCTGCGCGAGCCCCGGCGCGAGTACCCCGGCGTCACCGTGCACAGCACCGTCTACGAGGGGCACGCCCGCAAGGCGCTCATCGACGCCTCGGCGACCGCGGACCTGCTGGTCGTCGGCTCCGTACGCCGCCGCCGGGGCTTCGGCCTCCAGCTCGGCCGCGTCAGCCACACGGCGCTGCACCACGCGGCATGCCCGGTGGCGGTTGCGCCGCAGGAGTGAGCCGAGCCCCCGGAGACCTCCGGCTTGAACGTGTTCAAAAACAGGTCTACAGTCACGCTCACCAAAACTTTTGAACACGTTCAAGAAGGGGTGGGGACGTGGATCTCACAGTTGTCTCGTACGCCATCTACCTGCTGATCAGCCTCGGCCTCACGGTCTGGGTCGCCCGTACGCTCAGCCGCAACGGGCGGATCTTCCTCGCCGACGTCCTGCACGGCAACGAGAAGCTCGCGGACGCCGTGAACCACCTGCTGGTCGTCGGCTTCTACCTGGTGAACCTCGGCTTCATCGCCCTCTACCTGCAGGACGACGCCACGATCGCCGACGCCCGCGGCGTCTTCGAGGTGCTGTCGCGCAACCTCGGCGTCGTCCTCCTCGTGCTCGGCGCGATGCACCTCGGCAACGTCTTCGTCCTCAACCGCTTCCGCCGCCGCGGCCTGATGGACCGCGAGCAGCTCCCGCCCGTCCCGCCGCAGGGCTACGCGGGAGCGCAGGGGCCGTGGATCGCGCCGGCCTCGCCGGCCGGCGGGCACTGAGCCCTCATGGCCGCCACCGTCACCCCCGCTGACCGGGACGCCGCCCTCCGGCGCGTCCCGGTCCGCCGGCTCACCGTGCTCTACGACGCGCACTGCTCCCTCTGCGTCTTCGTCCGCAACTGGCTCGTGCGGCAGCGGCAGCTCGTCCCGCTCGACCTCGTGCCCGTCGGGTCGGACGAGGCCCGGCGCCGCTTCCCGGAACTCGACCACGCCGCCGCCCACGAGGAGATCACCGTCGTCGGCGACGCCGGGCAGGTCTACCGGGGCGCCTCCGCCTGGGTCGTCTGCCTGTGGGCGCTCTCCTCGTACCGCCCGCTCGCCCACAGGATCAGCACGCCGTCGGGCATGCGCTTCGCCCGCGGGGCGGTGCTCGCGGCGGCCAAGTACCGCGGCGCGCAGTGGCCGGCGCCCGCGGCCGGGGCGAGCGGATGGACGTACCTCCCGTCCCGCGGCTGGACGTACGTCACGGCACCCGCGGCCTGCGACGGCGGCGATTGCGATGCGTAGCCCGCGCGGCTCCACCGTGGTCGGCCTCGCGGCCTTCGGCGCCGTGGCCGTGCTGACGGCCCTGGTGGTCCTGCTGAGCCCGCCGGCCGGCTCGGCGGAGCGCGGGGACGTGATCGGTTCCTGGCGCAGCCACCAGGCGGGCGCCCTGACGCTGCGGGCGGACGGCACGCTCACGGCGGTGCGCCTGCCCACCGCCTTCACCGGCGACGAGCAGCCCGCCGCCTGGTTCAGCGGGAAGGGCACCTGGTCCCTGGAGCGCAAGCCGAAGCTCGGGCACCAGCGGATCCGGATCGAGAACGAGGCCGGGGAGGCGTACGAAGTGTCGATCGCCGGCAAGGGCGCGCGCGACGGCCTCTTCATCAAGCCGCGCGGGGACACGGCCACACAGTTCCGCTTCAAGAAGACCCTTTAGGCTCTGAACCGTGCCAGCAGCAGAGAACGAGCCCCGGCCTGCGAAGAACGAGAAGCCCGCGGAGAGCGAGAAGCCCGCGAAGGCCGAGAAGCCTGCCAAGGGCGAGAAGCCTGCCAAGGGTGAAAAGCCCCCCAAAGGCGAGAAGAGCGAGCAGACCCGTAGCCTGATTCTGGAGACCGCGATGCGGCTCTTCCAGGAGCGCGGTTACGACAAGACGACGATGCGGGCCATCGCCCAGGAGGCCGGAGTCTCCGTCGGCAACGCGTACTACTACTTCGCCGGCAAGGAACACCTGATCCAGGGCTTCTACGACCGGATCGCCGCGGACCACCAGGCGGCGGTCCGCGAGGTGCTGGACCGGGAGACCGACCTGGAGGCGCGGCTCTCCGGCGTGCTGCAGGCCTGGCTGGACATCGCCTCGCCGTACCACGAATTCGCGGCCCAGTTCTTCAAGAACGCCGCCGACCCGGACTCCCCGCTCAGCCCCTTCTCCGCCGAGTCCGAGCACGCGCGGGAGGCGGCCATCGACGTTCACCGCGAGGTGCTCGCCGGGGCCAAGGCCAAGGTTCCGGCCGAGCTGCGCGACGTCCTGCCCGAGCTGATGTGGCTCTCCCAGATGGGCCTCGTCCTCTACTGGGTCTTCGACCGCTCACCCGGCCGCGAACGCACCCGCCGCCTCGCCGACCGCGGCGCCCGCCTGACGACGCGGAGCATCGCGCTGGCCCGGTTCCGGGTGCTGCGCCCGATCGTCCTCGAAATCCACGAGCTGTTCACGGACTTCCTGCCGGGCATGGCCGAGCGGGCGGTCGCACGACCCCGGTCGGAGTTCCGTCCGGGGTGAACGAGTGGTGGAAGGTGAAGCCGTGCGGCGCGGGGCCGTGGTCGTGGAGGTGCTGCAGCCTGGACACCCCGTCCTGCCAGGTGGGTATCACGCCGTCGGAGACCCACCAGAACACGTAACTCGGGTGTTCTCTCTTCTCGAACCAGTCGTAGCGCCTGATGAGCGCCTCACGGTGCAGACCGGTGTAGATGGCGTCGAAGGCGGGGCGCAGGCCGGTCCAGAGCGAAAGGGTTGCGGCCAGGGCGGTGGTTTCCGCCGTACGGCCCTTGCCGTACCAGGCCGGTACGGCGAACTCTCCCCACGCACCCCAGTCCAAGTCGAAGTGTGAGCCCCGGCTGCCGGCTGCCGCTTCGGCGTGAGCGAGATATCCGGGGTGCCGGCTGATCTGCCGGTAGACGTCCTCACCAATGTCGTAGAACTCGCGCGTGAGAGGCCCGGGATCGGCGAGAGGTGACTTCAGGACGCCGAATGTGTACAGCGCAAGACGGGGCATGCGTCTCTCCCTGGTCGGAAGGAACTCCTGTGCGACCGTGAGCGATCGCCGAAGACCAGGTGAAGGTAGCGGCCTTTGCGGGCGGTGTCGAAGTTGCGTTTTCTCCGCCCAAGTGGCCTCTCGTACCGGTCATTACGGGGGCTGGGCGGTGACGGGGAACGATCAGTACAGGGCCTCACCCATCGGGGAGTTGTCGCCGACGATGTAAGCGCGGATCGACGCCAGATACGCGGCGCGGCCGACCCGGCCGTCGCCGTCGGCGTCCAGCGCGTCGAAAGCGGCGGCGGCGTTCGCGGGCGAATTGTTCAGCGCGGTGCGCAGGAGAGTGAATTCGGCCTTGTCGACTTCGCCGTCCCCGTCGGCGTCGGCGAGGTCGAACAGCGAACCGAGGGCGAACCGGCAGACGTTGTCGAACTTGTCGGCGCCCACCCATGCGTTGTACTCGTCAAAGGTCAGTTTCCCGTCGCCGTCGGCGTCCATCGCCCCCCACGCCTTGTGGGCTTCGGCGCGGGCGGTGACGACGAGCGGATCGTCCTCCGTGCGTGCGGTTGCCTTGACGGCCCGGTCGACCCGGGAGAGGTAGTCGTGCGCCGTGATGACCCCGTCTCCGTCGGCGTCCATCATGGCGAAGACGCGTTCTCGCGCGGCGGTTGCGGCGGCTTCGGCTGCGGTGGGCATGGGGCTCACAGGAACCTCCTCTTGACGGCGTCGCGGCCGGCGCTACCTACCCGGCACCCCCCGGGGCTCATGCGGCCGAGGCCGATCGAGCCGATGCCCCCGGGAGGGAAGGCGTGCGCGACCGCGCGCCGGACAGGCCGTGCGCGGGCGGTGCGCTGAGAGGCGCCGGGGGCGACGGATGCGTCCTTGGGTAGCCAGTGCTGGTAGTCGGTAGCGGTAGCAGCAGCGGTACGGGACGTGCTGGAGGGCATGTGTTCGGTAAGCGCGGCATGGCAGTGACGCTGGGTTCCCTGATCCTGGTGGGCTCGTCGTTGGTGTGGGCACCGGCGGGTCAGGCCGGGACGGGCGAGCACGGCGGTGCCGGCGGTTTCCTCTGTACGGGCAGCAGCCGGAGTACGTACGATCCGCCGCTCGTCCTCGGACGACAGTCGACCCGTGTGCACGCGGAGGTCACGTACGACGCCTGCACCGTGGCGCCCGGCCGTACCGTCCCGGCCGTCAGCTCCTTCGACGGGGTCTCGCCGGAGGCGTCCTGCCTCACGCTGTCCGGCGGGAGCGGCGAGGAAACGGTCCGGTACGCCGACGGCCGCCTGTCGCGGATCGTCTACGACAGCGCCACCGTCGTCCGTGCGGCCGGCGTCCTGGCCCTCGTCCAGTCGGGCCGGGTCACCGAGGGGCGCGGAAAGGGGCATTCCGTGCGGAGGACCGTCGCGGGGCCGCCGCGTGAACTGCCCACGGACTGCCTCACCTCCGGCATCCGCGAAGGCGGCAACGAGGTCCAACTGGAGGCCCGGCCTTAAGACCCGGCCCTGGACGGCGCCGGGAGTGGGATGGTGGCACCGCGTGGGGGTGCCGCACGGCACTCACTAGTCGTTACAGACGAGGATGCTGAGGGCACTGGGCCCCGCGCACCGCTCGAACTCGGCCCCGGCGAAGGCGCCGACACTGCGAGAGCACCCTTCTCGTTCGTGCGGTGGTGCCTGAGCGTCCGGGCAGGGCTCCGTAGAGCGCGGTTTTCTGCCGGGGCGGCGGCGTGCGGTGGTTGATTTCCGTCCCCGGGCGGTTGCCGGCGCGGCGGTGGCGTCAGGCGACCGGGCTCGGGTCGGTGTTCGCCGCCACCGCGAAGGCTTCGCGTGCGGCGAGGATCTGGCCGACGTGGGAGAGCGCCCACTCGCCGATGGCCACGGTCAGCCGGGCCGCCTCCTGCCCGAGCGGCGTCAGGCCGTACTCAACGCGCGGCGGCACCGTCGGGTAGACCTTGCGCGAGACCAGCCCATCGCGCTCCAGCATGCGCAGGGTCTGCGTCAGCATCTTCTGCGTGACGCCGGGCAGCGCGCGCCCCAGCTGGTTGAACCGCATCGGCCCGTCGTGCTCCCTCAGCGAACCGAGCACGTACAGCACCCACTTGTTGGCCAGCACCTCGACCACTGTCCGGGACGGGCAGTCGACCGCGGGCACGTTCCATGCGGTCTTAGCGTCGGCATGCTGCCCAGTAACAGTATCCATCAGGTACCTACCTTCCTTGAAAGTGCCTACTTTACGGACGATACTGCCCGTCCGAAGATGAACGCATGCGAGTCATCACCCAGCATTCCCTCGGCGGCCCCGACGTCCTGGAGGTCGCGGAGGCCGACCGTCCCACTCCCGGTGCCGGCGAAGTCCTCGTGCAGGTACGCGCCACCGCCGTCAATCCCGCTGACTGGAAGGTCCGTTCGGGGCACGTGGCGTGGTTCGGCGCGCCGCCGTTCGTGCTCGGGCACGACTTCAGCGGCGTAGTGGCCGAAGCCGGTGCATCAGTAAGCCGGTTCCGGCCCGGCGACGAGGTGTTCGGCTGGACGACGCCGCCGCACGGCAGCAACGCCGACTACGTGCTCGTGCCCGAGTCCGCCGTCGTCGCCAAGCCGGCCGCCGTCGACCACGTGCACGCCGCCGCACTGCCCATCGCCGGCCTGACCGCCTGGCAGGCGCTGGTGAACATCGCGCAGGTGCGCGCCGGGCAGCGCCTGCTCATCCACGGGGCCGCGGGCGGCGTCGGGCACCTCGCCGTGCAGATCGCCAAGGCCCGCGGCGCCCACGTGACCGGCACCGCACGCGCGGTCAACCATGAGTACCTGCGCGGCCTGGGCGCCGACGAACTCATCGACTACACGACGACCGACTTCACGAGTGTGGAAAAGGTCGACGTCGTCCTGGACACCGTCAGCAACGACTACGGCCCCAGGTCCCTGCGCACGCTCAACCCCGGCGGCATCCTCATCGACGTCGTCGGGGTCGGAATCGACCGTACGGCCGTGAAGGCGCAGGCGGAGGCGGCAGGACTGCGGTTCGTCGAGTTCTACCTCGAACCGTCCCCGGCTGATCTGGAGGGCCTCGCCGGCCTGGTCGAGCAGGGCGCCCTCCGCCCGCTCGTCGAGGAGATCCTCCCCCTGAGCGATGCCGCCAAGGCGCACGAACTCAGCGAGACCGGTCGCGTCCGCGGCAAGCTCGTGCTCGTGCCCTGACCGACTGACCGACTGACCGACTGCGGTGGTGCATCCCCGGCACGGCAAGGTGCACGCGGGCCGGGCCCTCTTCAAGGCCCGGCCGGTGAAAAGCGGCTCTAGCGCGCTTCCAAGAGGGATTCGAGGAGGGACGCGTACTGGCTGCCCGTGTCGAACGGTTCGTAGCGGGGCGGGTCGCTCGGGCTGACGAACGGTTCCAGAGGCGCGACCACCGTGCTGTAGGAAGGGCGGTGCTTGTACTGGATGGACACCCTGTCGACGGATACCGGGCCGACGCGGTGCATCGCCGCACGGTAGGTGCCGTTGGTCCACCTCTGCAGATAGTCGCCGAGGAAGACGAAGAACGCGTCAGGGATCACCGGAACCGGTATCCAGCCGTCGTCCGCGTCACGTACCTCCAGGCCCGGTTCGTCCTGCGCCAGGACGGTGAAGAGAGCGTGATCGACATGCGGTGACATCGCATAGTCCACCGTATTGGCGATCTCCGCGCCGTACCCCACCTTGTAGTAATTGAGCCCCAGCCGGTGCATCGGCGACTTCATGCAGGAATCGAAGAAGTCGCTCTTCAGGGAGAGGTCCGCGACGCACGCCGAGAGGAGCGAGTCGCCGAGGACGACCATGCGCTCGAAGAGTTCGGAGCACCGCCGGAACGGCTCGTGGTAGAAGTCGGCCGGCCGGCCCGACGCGAGAGCACCGGACGTCCGCCCGATCCTGTACTGCTCGCACGCCTCGCCGCCCGCGTGCGAGGTGCTCCTCTCCTGGCCCACGCTCCGGTAGCCCAGGAACTGTGTGCGCACGTCAGCGGCCAGGATCTTCTTCTCGTGAGCCGGTCGTGCGTAGAACCGCAGCGTTTCCTCGAACGCGGGCGATACCAGGTCGGCCGGTACGCCGTGATTGCGTACGAAGAAGAATCCGTCGCGCCTGCACGCCTCGCCTATCGCGGCGACCGCGTCGTCCGAGGTCAGATCTACTGACGCGATGGCTGATTCCGGTACTTTTGCGGAAACCACCCCTGTGCCACCTCCGAAAGATCGTCGATGTCTTCCGTACGAATGGGATCTACGGTGGTTCAGTATTCCAACCGGGCGCCGACCGGGCATCCACTCACGATGCCCTCCTCCGTACGCCGGATTACGGAGGGGTTTTCGGCCAAGTGGAAACGCGTGGCGCGGCGTTGACGGCCCGTTCCGCTCCCATTACGTTCCTCGCTGCCCGAGGAGAGGTACCGCCCGAGGAGAGGTACCCGAGTGCGGTTGCCAGGAATACCCTTCGCGAACCCCCGCGCCGACCGGCGGGTCACCCTCCCCACCCACCTTCCACCACGTCCGGCAGCCCGCCACTCCACCGGCTGGGCGCTGGCCATGCTGGGCGTCACGGCCCTGTGGGGATGGACCTACGTCGTCGTCCAGGACGCCGTCGCCCTCCTCCCCGTCCCGGCGTTCCTCGCCTACCGCTTCCTCGGCGCGGCAGCCTTCGTCGGTCTCTTCCAGTACCGCGACCTGGCACGTACGACGGCGGGTGAGGTCGCCGGCGGCGCCGTCGCCGGAGGCGTGCTCTTCGCCGCTTACGCGCTGCAGACGGCCGGCCTCAAAGACACCACCGTGTCGAACGCCGCCTTCATCAGCGGACTCGCCGTCGTCTTCACCCCGCTCCTGTGGGCCCTCGTCTACCGGACGCCACCGCGCCCCCGCCAGACCGCCGGTGTCGTCCTCGCCCTCGCCGGACTGGCCCTGCTCACGCTCAAAGGGCTGTCGGTCAACCGCGGCGACGCACTGATGCTCGGCTGCGCGCTCGCGTTCACCGTGCAGAACGTCATCCTCGCGCGCATCGGCCCCGGCGCCCGCACCGGGCTCCTCACCGTCGTACAGCTGACGACAGTGGGCCTGTGCGGACTGCTGTGGTCCCTCGTCACCGGAGCTCTCGCCGCCCCCGCCACCGCCGGCGTCTGGACGGCCCTGGCCGTGACCGCGATCCCGGGCTCAGCGCTCGCCTTCTTCATCAAGACCAAGGCCTTCGCGACCTCATCGCCCGGCCGCATCGCGCTGATCATGGCAATGGAACCGGTCTTCGCCGCCCTCTCCGGCTACTGGCTCGCCGGAGACACCTTCACCGCGGTCAACCTCTGCGGGGCGGGTCTGGTTGTCTCCGCGATCCTCCTTGCGGAGTCGGGAAGGCGGCCGGATACGGCGGCCGATTGAGCCCGGCTGGCGTCGAGCCTGACCCTTACGGGTGAGCAGGAACGTCGGCCAAACGTAAGCGAGTTGCTGGGCCTGGGCGATAGAGTGGCCGCCGGTGTTGTTGCCATTCGCTGACCCTTTCGGGTCAGCCCGCCGCGGTCGGGGCCCCATCCAGGGGTCTCGGGCGGGGCCGGTTCTCTCAGCCGTGTCCGAGGGCCCTCCTGGGGCCTCGCAACCGGTGAGGCTCCGACCCGAGGAAAGGCGTCGCAGAATGGCCCACCACCGGAGGCCGAAACCACCGATCGACTGGGGCCGGGTCAGGGACGTGGCGCGAGCAGTAACACCATGGGTGGAACTGCTCGCGGCCTTGATCGTCCTGATCTTGGTGATGATCGGTAAGGGCTGACCGGCGGGGCGTATAGCCAGTACGCCCCGTACGGCCAACTCTCGGTCCGCCCGTCGCAGGTCCAGCCCTGCGGCGGGCTTCTTCGTGCAGTCCGGTACCTCGGGTACGCGTACCACACGGCATCCACCGTAGCGCACTGTCCAGTTCGCTGCCGGGTCCTGGCGAGAACGCCCAAGGGTGAGCGCTGTCGTCACCCTGAGGGCGGGGCATGCCCGTTGGCTCGGCACCTAGACCGACTGGGACGAACTGGCGCGCGAGCTGCCCCGAGCGCGCCGCCGGTCGACATCGCTCTGGTCCCGCGGCACCCGCAGACGGGCGAGGCGTGGCAACCGGCCGGCGACCCCGCCCCGGTGCCGCTGGACGCCGACGTGTGGATGCACCTCGCCTTCCACAACGAACGGTTGCTGGTCCCCGCGACGGGCGGGCTCCCCGGTGGCGTGCTGCGCGACGACCCGCCGCCGATGCGGCCCTGGTCGCGGTTCCGGCCCGACTCCGACGTCTTCCTCAGCACGCTGGCCCGGCTGCCGGCCGTTCGTCAGCCGTGGTTGCGCGGTATCTACGACCGGGTTATGGCCCGGCCCTACGACCGCCCGTTCTAAGTCGCCGATCACTCCGGCGGTGGTTGCGGGGCCACGAAGGAGCCCATACCGGGTGTCGTGACGATCAGGCCATCGGCGCGGAGGGCGGCGGTGACCTTGCGGACCGTCGTCCGTGCGACGTCGAATTCCTGCTCCATCCGCACCTCGGAGATCAGGTGGTTCACCGGGTACTCGCCGCTGGCGATCCGCTCCCGGATCACGTCAGCGATCTGCATCCACTTCGGTCGCGTCGGGTCATACTCCATCACGCGCTGACTGTAAACAGCCGCATGCAACCGAACATAGAGCCTACTCTAGACGGCTAGCTGTAGACAGGGCACTTCAGGGGGCTCTAGGGTGGGCCCACTCAAGACCCCCGCGACCGCGGTAACGGCCCGGGGGCATGGCCACCAGCCTCGTAGGAGCTGATGACGTGAAGGACTCTATCTCCCGCCTCCTCGCCCGGACGAGGGCTCTCTTCGGCCGTCGCACGGCGCCCGAAACCCCCGTCACGCCGCCCCCGCCGCCCGCCCCGCCGGAGGAGGCCGCTCCGCAGCCGTTCCGCCCTCACTGCGGCGTCTACGTCTGGGCCACTGCCCACGGCATCGACATCGCGCCCAGCAGCAAGCTCCGCACCTGCACCTGTTCCTCTCCCCATTCCCCCGAGTCGCCTCACCCCGCCGACAGCGAAGCGCTGCGCGCCAAGGTGCGCGAGGTCAACGCCCGCAGCACCTGGGGAAAATGAAGCGGAATCAAGTGACTCAGTTGCACCTTCCACTGCCGCTGTAGCAGGGCGTATAGGCCGGGTTCGGGGGAGGCGGGGGAGCCGGGTGGCGGCGGTCGTAGTCGTGCTGCGCGAGCATGAGCAGCACGGCTACCGTGCCGGCGGCAAGGAGTTGCGACAGGACCGTCCAGGGCGCGCGCGACAGCAGCGCGAGCCCGGCAAGCACGAGCGTGGCGATGAGGAAGTGCTGCGTCCAGGCGAGCTCCGCGATCCGTGCCGCCTCGATCCGGTCTTCCTGTCCCTGCGCGGCCCATATCTCCATGCCGGAGTCGAATAAGCCGCCCAGAAATACGGCCGCCTCGACTAGGAACAGCAGAATGCCGACGCCGACGTCCGCACCGAGTGACGTCCTGCGTGACCAGGGCCGCCATTTGCGCCGGGGCGGAGGTTCGGGGGGTGTGCACGTCATATCCGCACCTTGCCGGGCAGCTTGCAGGGCCCGCATGAGTACGCGTACTCAGCTGCTCAGCCTGTGCGCTGCCCGCCTCGCACACCCGCCCCGGCGGTCGTCTCGCGCCGCCACGCGTGGAACGCTTCCTCCACCTCCTGCGGCCCGGCGTACCGGGCCCCGTAGAGACGTACGAACTCGACATACGAGTTCATGTATGCGAAATCCTCCCGCGGTTTCGTGGTCTTCCTGGCGAGAAACCGGTCGATGTCCGGCACGGGCCAGGAGGAGGAGAGGACGTGGGCGGGGTCGAGGAGCATGTCGGCGTGGCCGGTGCCGTCGAAGTGAATGCGGGTGGACGGCCGGCTGATGTGGGACGCGCCCGCCGACAGGGCGCGGTCGTCGCTCGGGTCGCACCGCAGCCATTTCCCGCCGAGGTGAACGACGCTGAAGAAATGCCGCGACGTTTCGTCGCACATCTCCTGCAGCGCAGGGAACCAGCCTTGTCCGAAGTATTCCTTTCCGTTGACGACGAGTACCCCGAATCCGGCGGGGATGTTCTGCGCCCGCAGCATGGCGCACAGCAGGTTCGCCTTGTTCGAGCAGGATCCGCGGCCCATCCGCAGTGTTTCCGTCGCGGTGTGCGTCCAGTCGTGGAGGATCGCGTACTTGATCTCGTCCTGTACCCACCGGAAGAGCGCCACTGCCTTGTCGCGGTCGGTTATCGCTCCGTCGGCGGCTTCGGCCGCCGTGTCGGCAACCGCCTTCGAACCGGCGTCGCAGAAGCGTGTACTCGTCAGGAAACCCGTGCTTTTCGCGTGCATGGACGGGAGGATCCTCGACGCCGTGGCGGCGTCTCACGGTGACGACGGTCATGGCACTCGGATAGGTGATGGGTAACGGAAGGCGGTGAAGGCGGTGAATGCGGTGCCCGTCCTCAGTGGTGGAACGCCGTCCCCGCCCGTGAGCCGGACGGCGACTGCGCTTGCACCTCACGTAACGGGAGGGCGCATCGTGGAGCCCGCAAGCCCGTAAGGGGAAAGGAGCGGAGATGAGCTACTCCGTGGGGCAGGTCGCCGCCTTCGCCGGGGTCACCGTGCGGACGCTGCACCACTACGACGAGATCGGGCTGCTCTCGCCCGGGGGCCGCAGCCACGCGGGTCACCGGCGTTACGAGGACGAGGACCTCGACCGGCTGCAGCAGATCCTGTTCTACCGGGAGCTCGGCTTTCCGCTGGACGAGGTGGCGGTGTTGCTCGACGACCCGGACGTGGACCCGGCCGAGCACCTGCGCCGCCAGCACGGTCTGCTCACCGAGCGGATCGAGCAGCTCCAGCGCATGGCCACCGCCGTGGAGCACGCCATGGAGGCGAAGAAGATGGGGATCAAGCTCACGCCGGAGGAGAAGTTCGAGGTGTTCGGGGACTTCGACCCCGACGAGCACGCGGAGGAGGTCGAGCAGCGGTGGGGCAGCACGGAGGCCTACCGCGAGTCGCAGCGCCGGACCGCCTCGTACACGAAGGAGGACTGGCAGCGCATCCAGGACGAGACCAACGGGCTCAACCAGCGCATCGCCGACCTCATGGCCACCGGCGCGGCCGCCGGCTCGCCCGAGGCCATGGACCTCGCCGAGGAGCACCGGCAGCAGATCGTGCGCTTCTACTACGACTGCACGTACGAGATTCACACCTGCATCGCCGAGATGTACGTCACAGACGAGCGGTTCGCCGCGTACTACGACGCGATCCGGCCCGGCATGGGCGCCTATCTGCGGGACGCCATCCAGGCGAACGCGGCGCGTAACGCCTGAGGGGCAGATCAGGGCGGGGCGAGATCACGACCGCCGTGCCGTACGCGCACACCTCCGTGCCGACGTCCGCCGCCTCCGTCACGTCGAAGCGGAACATCAGCACCGCGTTCGCGCCGCGCGCCCGCGCCTGCTCGATCAGCCGCTCCATGGCCTGGTTGCGGGTCTCCACCAGGGTCTTGGTCAGGCCCTTGAGCTCGCCGCCCACGAGAGACTTCAGGCCCGCGCCGATCTGGCTGCCGATGTGGCGGGAGCGCACGGTGAGGCCGAAGACCTCGCCGATGACGCGGTCCACCTTGTAACCCGGAACGTCGTTCGTCGTCACGACCAGGACGTCGGACTGGGACTGGCCGCCGCCGTACTCCTCGATGCCCATGGCATCCACCTCCGTGTGTGCAGTGTGTGCAGTTTTGCGGGTGCCTGACCAGGACGCATGCGGGGGCGGCGGGGTTGCGCCGACCGGAGGCACGGGGCCGGGGAGCGGTGGAACGGCGGGCCGCTGCCGCACACTGGTAATCACACTGGAACGTGGTGGGCCCCCGCCGCGTTGGTAACTTGGGGCCGCACATCACCCCACTCCGCCTGTGCCCGGGCCTCGCACGAGCCTGCGCCCTCGACCCAGGAGCCTGTCACCCGTGACCCCCACGACCACTCTCGCGCTCGGCCCGCAGTGGCTGGACGCGAACTATCTGATCGAGCAATTCGGTCTGATCGGCGTCCTGGCCATCGTCTTCGCGGAGTCCGGCCTCCTGATCGGCTTCTTCCTCCCGGGCGACTCGCTGCTGTTCACGACGGGCCTGCTGGTCACCACGAACCAGATCAGCAAGCCGCTGTGGCTCGTGTGCACGCTGGTGGCGGTGGCGGCGATCCTCGGTGACCAGGCCGGTTACCTCTTCGGCCGCAAGGTCGGGCCCGCGCTGTTCCGGCGTCCGGACTCCAAGCTCTTCAAACAGGAGAACGTGGAGAAGGCGCACGAGTTCTTCGAGAAGTACGGGCCGAAGTCGCTGGTTCTGGCCCGCTTCGTGCCGGTGATCCGTACGTTCACGCCGATCATCGCCGGTGTGAGCCGGATGAACTACCGCTCGTTCCTCATCTTCAACATCATCGGCGGCATCCTGTGGGGCGTCGGCGTGACGCTGCTGGGGGCGGGGCTCGGCAAGATCGAGTTCGTTCACAAGAACATCGAGATGATGCTGGTCGCGATCGTGCTGATCTCGGTCGTGCCGATTGCCATTGAGTTCCTGCGGGCGCGGTCGAAGAGCAAGAAGGCGGCGGCGGAGGAGGCGGCGGAACCGGTTCCGGCTCCCGAGCCGGTGGCGGCTCCCGCGCAGCCGCCGTACGGCGGCTACGCGGGTGCGGGGCAGGGCGGCGGCCGGGCGTATCCCGGTCAGGGCGCGTTCCCGGGGCAGGGCCAGGGCTCGTACCCGGGTGCGGGTCAGGGGCAGTACCGGCCCGGTGGGGGGCAGGGGCCGCAGTACCCCGGCGGCGGGCAGGGACATTACGCCGGTCCGGGGCAGGGACAGGGCCAGGGACAGTACGGCGGTCCCGGTCAGGGTCAGGCTCAGGGTCAGCAGAGTCCGTACCGGCAGCCCGGCCAGGGTCAGGGCCAGGGCCAGCCGAGCCCGTACCGGCAGCCCGGTCAGCCCGCCCCGTACCAGGAGCCCGGCAGGAGCCCGTACCAGGCGCCCGGCCAGGGCAGCCCGTACCAGGACTCCGGCCGGAGCTCGTACGCTCAGCCCGGTCAGAGCCCGTACCAGGACTCCGGGCAGGATCCTTATCAGGACCATCAGGACCCCTACCAGGATTCCGGCCAGGACCCGTACCAGGATTCCGGCCAGGACCCCTACCCCTACCCCGGCCAGGGCCCCGACAGCGGCCCCCGGCCGCCGGGGCAGCGGGGCCGGCACGCGCGGCGCTGACC
>NZ_JBPQTW010000126.1:0-19046 GCF_051386535.1 Streptomyces sp. URMC 127 | reverse complement strand
CTCGGCAGGATTCGAACCTGCAACCTCTTGATCCGTAGTCAAGTGCTCTATCCGTTAAGCTACGAGCGCTCGGCTTCGGGGTGAGTTATCACCCGTCGGCGTTGCGGGAACAATATTACCCGACGCGGAGGGGTGGTTTTTACCGCCACGGTGAGTAATGGCGCGGTTGCGGCAGCCGCCCCCAAGTCGGCTCCGCGAGCCGCCGCCCCCTTGATCGCCTCACCTCGCTTCTGATCCGCACCGCCGGCGCGGCGTTCGCCGTAGATCTTGTACGTCAGCCGTTGGCGTCGCGCGCGCAGCGGTCCGGTGTGTGGCGTAGAGCGGCAACTCGGCGCGGAAGGCGGCGAATTGAGCTGATCGCCGGGTGTAGTGTCGGCGTCGGCGCTTCGAGAGCGCCCCCCTTCAAGAGGTCCCGCCATCGGGGCACTCGCCCTGGGTGTCCCGGTCTGGGCTCCCACCGGTGCGGTCGCCGGCTTCGGCCGCAGCGTTATGAAGGGGGGCGCCAATGGGGCGTCACCGTAGGAAACCACTGTACGAACGGCTCGCACTTGTGATCCGGGAGCTGTGGAGGTGGAGCACTGGACGATGACCAGTGAAAGCCGCTGGACGGTGACCGCCAGTCCTCCGAACAACTGAGGACTGACGGCCGGAAACCGTCTACCTGCGGTTGGGCCCTCGTCACGGAAGCCGCCGTGTCGGGGGCCGCTTGCTGTGCCCACGAAGGAGGGCGCCACTACGCCCCTACGGTATCGGCCGCGCCCGCCGTGCGCGACCCTTTCCGCCTCAGTCGCGCCTCGCGTCGAGGGCGCCGCGTCTCAGGGCGAGGGTGAAGGAACGATACGGCTGGGCGCCGACGCGGAGGATCGGCCCTTCGGGCCGTTTTGAGTCGCGTATGTGTATCGGGGTGGGTATGTCCTGAGGTAGGGCGACCTCCACGCAGTCCTCAGCCGCTGTGCTGTAGGTGCTCTTCTTGAACCTCACTGAATCTCCTTGGCGATCCTGCGGATGAAGTCGCGAGACATCTCCTGGTCCCAGGCCTGGGCCTGCAGGTGCTCGAATGCGATGGCGTACCGCACGACGTGAGCGTCCTCCTCCAGGTAGATGGACTTCGCGAGGGGTTCGACAGCGACGACCGGCTCGCCTACGTCGAGGTTGAAGACCGTGTAAGCGCCGTTGATTCCAGTGTGCGCCCCTGCTGCGAACGGGAGAACCTGCAGTTCAATATTCGGCTGCATCGATACGGTAAGGAGGTGCTCAAGCTGAGCTCGGAGGACTCCGGGGCCGCCCACCTCTCGCCTCAGGCAAGCCTCGTCAAGTACACACCTCAGCACGAGTGGAGGTCTGTCTGATTCGTCGTTGTGAACGAGGATCCCTTGGCGCTTCATGCGCAACTCGGCGAAGGCGCGTACCTCACGTGTTGTCTTCCACACGCTGCTGCCCTTGATGACCGCGTGGGCATAGTCCACTGTTTGCAACAGCCCGGGGATGACGATCGCGCCGTAGACATCGGTGCGAGTGGCGATCTCCTCCAGCTCCATGAAGTCGGCGAACGGGGAACGGATCACATCCCGGTACTGGGTGTAAAGAGCATGCTGCCGGCTGCTCTTGGCAAGCTTCGCGATCGCCCGTGTCTCCGCGATGCGGTCGGCGTCTTCGACCCCGTACACGGTGAAGAACTTTTCCAGGGCGGGCGGCCGAAGCTTGCCGTTCTCGATTTTGCTCAGCGACGGGGCGCCGTAGAGGTCCAGCAGCTTGGCAGCGTCCGCGAGGTTCAATCCCGCCCTCATGCGCATGGTCTTCAAGATCGTGCCAAGCCTTCGGCGTAGCAATGTGGGCGTTGCGCCAGCCACGCGATCACCTCCCCTGAGCAGCGACTCTATCGACCCTAACTGCCCCGGCGTGAGGGCCTGTTCACTCACTCGGGCTAATCATCCCGGGCAAGGTTGCATTGAACTGTTGGTCGCGCGCATCGTTTTCGCTGTCGCGGACGGAGCCGGGAAGGTGTGAGGCGATGACGTACAGGATCGGCGCGTTTGTCATGGACACCCGTGAGGGACGGATCGCGCAGGTGATCGGGGCCGCGGGGAGTCGCGTGACGTTGCGGCGGCCGGGGGGTGGGCTGGAGTGGGAGGCGCCGTTCGGTGCGTTGCGGCTCGCCACTCGGGAGGAGCGGGAGGCCGCCGGGCTGTGGCCGAGTGGGGCGCGGCCCATGCTCGGGTGTGCGGAGTGCGCCGAGCTGAAGGCCGCCTACGACGCGGCCGTCGCCGGGGGCGACCCGTACGTGACGGGGGAGGCGTTGGTCGTGCGGCGCCGCCACTGGCGCATGGTGCACATGGGTGGTGCGTGACCGTGCGGCGTACGTGCGCGCACCGTGGGGGCTGGTCGGCGCGGACGCGGGGAGAGGCCCGCTGCCGCGACTGCGGAACCGTCCGTTTCACGGAGTACGGAGCGCTCCGGCCGCCGGGCCTCCCGCAGGTGGTCACTTCCGCCGCGCACGCACGAGGGCGAGGAGCGCCAGCGCCACCGGCACCGCAAACAGCACGCCCCACGGGAGCACCCCCGCCACCCCCAAGGCCGCGCAGAGCGGAAGGGTGACCATCGTCGGGAGGGCGGGGATCAACGCAGCCTGCAGGCGGGTCATTCGGGGGCTCCTTCTCGGGCGAGGTCCAGGTAGTCGGCCAGGTCGCCCCAGCCCTCGGTCGTGGCCGCCGGCTCGCCGGACATGGCCTGCGGGGCGTCGCGCCACGCGCCCCGTACGGCCGCCGATGTGGCGGTGTCGCCGCCGCTGAAGCGCTCGCTCAGTTCGTCCATGCGGGCCACCAGCCGCCGCACCCGGGGGTCCGTCGGCGGGACTCCGGTCGTACGGAGCCGGTCGGCGCGGCGGTACAGCTCGGGCCACTCGACCTCCAGGAGGTAGTGCGCGGCGGGGCCGACCGCGGCGGCGCTGTCCTGGAGGAGCCGGAGCTGTTCGGCGTCGAGGCGGTCGCGGAGGGCCTGGCCGCGCTCCGGGGCGATGGCGCCGGTGGCGCGGAGGGCGCCGAGGAGGTCGGCGGTCGCGGGGGCGCGGCCCGCGGTGAGCTCGGTGTCCAGGCGCCGGAGGCGTTCGCGCAGGGACGTGAGGGACGCGAGGGCGGCCTCCACTCCGGCCAGGTGGTCCCGTACGAGCCGCCTCGGATCGACGCCGCCGTCCAGGCAGGTGGCGATGGTCTCCAGGCCGAGCCCGAGGCTCCGCAGGGCGAGCACCTGGTAGAGGCGGACGAGGTCGTCCTCGGTGTACTCCCGGTGCCCGCCCGGCGTGCGCCGGGAGGGGCTGAGCAGACCGATGGTGTCCCAGTGGTGCAGCGTGCGCACGGTGAGGCCGCAGGCCTCGGCGAGGGCGCCCACTTTCCACGTGCCGGAAGCGTTCATGAGCCCACCATGCCTCCTCACGCGGCGTGAGGTTCAAGCGGCGGCCGGGCGGCCGCCGTCCCGGCGCGGAAATCCGCCGCCGCCGCTACTGACCCCCGGCCGGCGACGGCGCCGCGTGCGGTGCGCACGTCACGTCTTCACCGTCCGTCCGCCCCTGGACGAGGTAGGCCTCGACGCGGTCGTTGACGCACGGGTTGACCAGGTCGGTGACGCCGTGCGAACCGGCGTCCCGCTCGGTGATCAGCCGGGAGCCCCGCAGGCGCTTGTGGAGCTCGACGGCGCCCTCGTAGGGGGCGGCGGCGTCCCGCTCGCTCTGCACGATCAGGACGGGAGGCAGGCCCTTGCCCGTCCCGACCTCGACGGGTCCCTGCCGCTTGACCGGCCACGTGGCGCACGGCAGGTTCTTCCAGGCGTTGGGCCAGGTCATGAACGGGGCCCGCCGGTGGAGGCGGGTGTTGTCGCGGTCCCACGTCTTCCACGACGCGGGCCACGTCGTGTCGGCGCACTGCACCGCGGTGTAGGCGGCGGCGGAGTTCTCGGCGGCGACCGCGTCCGCGTTCGCGGCGGCGGCCACGGAGATCAGCGGCTGCTCGTTGCCGGCGGCGTACGCGCTCCAGATGCCGGCCAGCGGGGCCCACATGAAGTCGTAGTACGGCGCGTTCTGGAAGAGGTCCGTCAGCTCGGCGGGGCCGACGGTGCCGCCGACGGGCTTCTGCTTGGTGTCGGCGCGCAGCTTGTCCCACCGGGCCTGGACGGCGGCGGGGGTGGTGCCGAGGTGGTAGTCGGCGTCGTGCTCGGCGACCCACTTCTTCCAGTCGGCCCAGCGCCGCTCGAAGGCGACGTCCTGGTCGAGGTTGGCCCGGTATCCGACCTTGTCGCGGGAGGGGTTCACGACGGAGTCGACGACCATCCGGCGCACGTGGCCGGGGAAGAGGGTCGCGTAGACGGCGCCGAGATAGCTGCCGTAGGAGACGCCCAGGAAGTTGAGCCGCTTCTCGCCGAGCGCGGCACGGATGACGTCCAGGTCGCGGGCCGTGTCGGCAGTGGTCATGTGCGGCAGGAGGTCGCCGCTGCGGGCGAAGCAGCCGTCGGCGTACGCCTTCGCCCGCTGCCGCCCGGCCTGCTTGTCCGCCTCGCCGCCCGGAACGGGGTCGGGCCCGGGGGCCTTGGCGGATTCCTTCGGGTCCCGGCAGGAGACGGGGGCGGAGCGGCCGACGCCGCGCGGGTCGAAGCCCACGAAGTCGTACGCCTTGGCGGTGCCCGCCCAGACCGGGTTCTTGCCGACGACGTGGAAGGGGAACAGCAGGCCCGAGGCGCCGGGGCCGCCGGGGTTGTGGATGAGTGCGCCCTGGCGCGCGTCCTTGCCGCCGGTGTTCGCGATCCGATCGACGGCGATCTTGATGGTGCGGCCGTCGGGCCGGGCGTAGTCGAGCGGAACGGTCACGTATCCGCACTGGACCGGGGCGGGCAGGCCCCAGTCGGCGGGGCAGTCCTGCCAGGCGATGCCCGTTGCGGCGGCCCGGTCGGCGGCGGTGCGCACGCCGTGCTCCTCCGCCGTGCTCCGGCGACCCTGATCGCCGCGGTCTGCGCGCTCTGCGCGCTCTGCGCGGTCTGCGCGCTCTGCGCGGTCCTCGCGGGCGGCGGCCGGCGCGGCGCCCGCCGCCCCGGCGATGAGTGCGCCGGACATCAGGGCGCCGGCGGCACCGAGCGCTGCTGAACGTCTCACGTGGTTCTTCCCCCTGTGTTGCTGCGGCTTGCTCCTGCGAGTCAGCTGCTGCGCCTCGCTACTGCGTCTGCTTCTTGCGGAGCCACGCGATGCCCATGACGACGGATCCCGCGGCCACGAGGGGAATCACGACGCCCCTCGGGTCGTCGCCGAACAGCGGGGCGGCGAGCGCGGCGGCCAGGCAAACCGCCAGGCACACCCACAAGACGCGCTCTCCGGGAGCCTTCACTTCGGTGCTCCTGTTCGTCATACGGTCCTCCTGCTCCTCATACGGCCCTCCTGCTTCGTCATACGCCGGCCTCCGCCTCGACGCTCACCTGCGAGCGGACCAGGTCCTGGTACGGGCCTTCGACGGCCACCAACTCGTGGTGCCGGCCGGTCTGCACGACCTTGCCATGCTGCAGGACGACGATGAGATCCGCGTTGATGATGGTGGACAGCCGGTGGGCGATGACGATGCGCGTGCACTTCAGGGCGCCCAGGGCCTCGGCGATCCGGGACTCGGTCACCGTGTCGAGCGCGCTGGTGGCCTCGTCGAGGACGAGCACTCCGGGCTGCCGGGCCAGGGCGCGCGCCAGGGCGACCCGCTGACGCTGGCCTCCCGAGAGGCTGCCGCCCATCTCCCGGATCTGGGTGTGGTAGCCCAGCGGCATCGCTTCGATGTCCTGGTGGATCTGCGCCTGCCGGGCGGCTTCGTGCACGGCGTCCATGTCCGCGCCGGGGACGCCGAACCTGATGTTCTCCGCGATCGTGCGGTTGCTGAGGACGATCTCCTGGGGGACGTAGGCCACGCGACGGTAGAACGCTTCGGAGCTGATCTCGCCGAGCGGCGTGCCGTCGTAGTCGATGCTGCCGGACTCGACCGGGTAGAGGCCCATCAGGAGCTTGCCGAGGGTGCTCTTGCCCGAGCCGGAGCTGCCCACGACGGCCACGCTCTGGCCGGCGCGGACGTCGAAGCTGACGCCGTCCAGAGCCGGGGTCCTGGCGCCGGGGTAGGTGAAGGACACGTCGCGCAGGGAGACGTCGCCCCGGACGTCGACGGACCGCTCGCCGAACGTCTCCTGCGACGGGGGCTGGTGGAGGATGTCGCCGACGCGCGTCACCTGGGCGTTGGCGATGACGAGCTGGGAGAAGGCGCCGGACAGGGTCGTGACCGTACCGAGGCTGGTGGCGGTCATGGCCTGGACGGCGACCGCCGTGCCCAGGTCGAGGGAGCCCTTCCAGACGAGCCACAGGCCCGTCGTCAGCACCAGCAGGGGGCCGAAGACCTGCAGCATGGCGTGGATGCCGGACGCCGCGCTCTGGAGGACGATCCGCTGCCGGGTCCTGTCCATGGCCCCGGCGTACACGCGCCGCCAGTCCTCGAAGAAGGTGTCCGTCATCCCCGAGACCTTCAGGGTCTCGATCGACGACAGGGCCTCCATCTGGAGGGAGGACGACTCGGTGGTCTCGTTGATCTCGTGGGTGGTCACGTTGCGGACGGGCCGGTAGGCGACCGCGGCGACGGTGACCATGCACAGGAAGACCGCGAGGGCGACCAGGCCCAGCTGGACGGAGCGCAGGAAGATGTACGTGAACACCACGACGAGGCTTCCCACGTCGAGCAGGACCGCCGAGACCTGGCTGGAGAGCATGTCGCGCACCGAGGCGATGCTGGACAGGCGGTACATGAGCTCGCCCTGCGAGCGGTTGGCGAAGTACTTGTAGGGCAGCCCGAGCAGGGTTTTGAAGGTCCTCCCCATCATCACCTCCCCCAGGCTGCGGATCACGGACGCCAGGCACATGGACCGAAGGAGGGATATGCCCAGGTGGGCGGCCATGGGGACGAGGAGGGCCGCGAGCACGAGCGGCAGCGGGAAGTCCTCGAAGTAGCGGGCGAAGTTATTGATCGCGTGCTCGATCCCCATCGGCATGAGGATCGTGAACGCGTACAGCAGCAGCGACATCACGAACGCCTGGACCAGCGCCCATCGCGCCGGTCCCATGGCCCGCAGGAACTCCCGCCACACGTTCGGCTCGCGGTGGCGCACCGGGGTGTACGAGCTGGTCGGCGTCGGCTCCATGGCCACGCCGGAGTAGCGCTCCGCGAACTCCTCGATCGTGTACTTCCGGCGCCCGCCGGAGGGGTTGACGACGGTCGCGTGGCGGTCGGTGATCTCCTCCAGCACCACCAGGTGGCTGTCGTTCCAGTAGACGATGAGCGGGAACGTCAGCTTCGCCAGGCTCTTCACGCCGGCGCGGAACGTGCGGACCTGCATGCCGTGCTCGCGCAGGATGTCCGCGGTCTGCTTGATGGTCAGTCCGTCACGGCCGGTCTCGTGCTCGCGGCGCAGCTTCGTCACCGAGTCGCGCGAGCCGTAGGCCGACAGGATCATCGCGATGCAGCACAGCGCGCACTCCGTCGGCGCGAACTGGTGGACTTCCTTGACGCGGCGGACGCGCATCAGCGGCCTCCCAGGCACAGGGGCAGCTCGACCCGTGCGTCTTCGAGCATCAGCTGGGCGAAGTACAGGCCGGAGCGGCCGTAGAGGAAGGAGGGCAGGTCGGTGACGGAGCCGATGCCGAAGGTCCAGCCCCCGGCTCCGTAGCGGTCGAGGAAAGCGTCGTTGAGTGCTGCCGCCTCCTTGCGCAGCTCCGGCCAGGAGAGCCGGTCGGCCAGCCAGCACAGGATCGCCACGCGCCCCGCGACGCCGTGACAGAGGCTGATGTCGGGGCGGAGCTCCGCGCCGGTGATCCGCTCCACCTCGGGGGCGAGCGCGTCGCGGGTCTCGCCGGCGGAGTGGCCGGTGGCCCGCAGGAGCTTGGCGGCGGCGAAGGCGACTCCGGTGTAGCCCTTGCACCAGGTGCCGTTGCTCGCGGCGTCCCGGAGTGCCTCGTCCTGCCACCGGTGCCGCAGGTAGGCGGCGGCGAAGGCGTCCAGGTGCGCACGCGCCCGTCCGCTCCCGTCCGCTCCCTGCAGGGTCAGCGCGCTCATCGCGGCGATGCGGCCGAAGCGGCCGTGGGCCAGCCCGAGGTCGCCCGTGTGCTCGGCCGGGGAGCCGTCCAGCTCTATGAGGCGGTCGAGCAGCGCCCCGGTGTCCGGACCGGCCGCCGGGAGGCCGGGCTCGCCGGCGTACTCCGCGCGGTAGAGCAGGTAACCGCCGAATCCGTTGAGGTAGTCGAAGTCCGCCCGGGACAGGCCGCGGACGTCGATGTCCCCCGCGGGCAGGTCCGGCAGCGGGGAGCCGGCGGCGGCCGCCCCGCGCCGCCGCAGCTCCAGCCCGGTGACGACGGACGAGAGCGGACCCGTGAACGGGGAGAAGTCCCTCGGGCCCGTGGCCTGCGGGAGCTCGGGCGGCATCGCCGTTGCGTAGGCGGCACCGGGGTCGGCGCCGATCACGGGCGCTCCGTGGAGGCGGCCGGCTTCGGCGAGGTGGAGCAGCAGCCCGCCGCCCTCGTGCAGGGTGGCGTTGACGCTGCCCAGGCGCAGGCCGTCCCCGTCCAGCGTGGGCATCAGCCAGGCCGGCCGGCCGTCCTCGCTGACGACGAGGTCCGCGAGCATCGCGTGCCAGCCCTCCGGGTCGGTGAGCGCGGGAGCCGCGCTGATGCGCGCGGGCGCGTCGCGCTTCTCCCACACGTCGTCCACGGAGCTGCCGAGGGCGTAGCCGATGTAGGTCAGGTCGCGGCCGGGGGGCCGGCCGAAGAAGTCGCGGACGGCGCGCAGGGCGGCCTCCCTCGGCGTGCTCCCCACGTCGGCGGTGCGTCCGGAGCCGGTGGAGACCGGCTCGTCGCCGGTGCCCCGCAGGCTCGGCGAGTCGCACGCCACGTCGAAGAGGGGCACGTCGAGGTCGAGGAGCTGGTCCACCTCGGCGCGGAGCAGCGCGTCCCCCACCTCGGCGTCGGTGCTGCCGAAGCCCCGGTGGCGGCGGGGCAGCTTGGAGAGCAGTTCCCTGCGGGCCGCCGTGCTGCTCAGGTGGGCCGGGTGCGTGGAGGCGTCGAGGAAGCGGCCGTACACGTAGGTCGGGCGGATCACCTGCCGCACCGACCAGCCGGGCTGCCGCTCGATCACGCGCTCGATCGCGTCGCGGTGCGTCCGCAGCCGTTCGCGGGCTTCGTGGAAGCCGGCCGTGACCTCGCCGGCCCAGAGCCGCGGGTCCACCTGCTCGCCCCGCACCGTGGCCATGTTGGGGCCGTGCTGGGCGGTCGCCGGGCCGTGGGCGAACCTGATCCGGTCCGTCCCCGCGTCCACCACCTGGTACGCGCGCAGCCGCTGCGATCCTCCCGGCCGGACGCACCCGATGGCCGACATGTCGACGTCGAGGGTCGCCCCGCTGAACCGGTTGGGGAACAGCATCGTGTTGAGCACCGAAGCCTCGGTGTCGCGCACCAGGGCGCCCGCTGCTCCCGTGCGGGGCCGGCCGGGAAGGGTCACCAGCGTCTCGGTGTCGATGACGACCGGGCCCTCCGCCGTGGCGATCACGTTCTCGTGGTGCAGGTCCGTGGCGCCGATGAGGGAGAGCAGGGCGGCGAAGCGGCCGAAGCGCCGGAAGTACCGGGCCGGTCCCGGCTCCTCGTCGAGGCCGGTGTGCCGGACGCACTCGTGCCACAGGTAGGCGGGCCGCACGACGGCCTTGGGGACGACGGGCCCGAAGAACGTGCCGTCCTCGTCCGCCAGGTCGCGGAGGGTCTCCAGGAGCGGCTGTGCGCTCTCCTGCTGCGGTTTGTGGAAGACGGTCACGCCGTTCTCCCAGCGCAGGGAGGAGACGGTCCGGCCGCCGCGGTGGGAGTCCCCGAGGGCGGGGGCGAGCGAGACGACGCTTCCGCTCGTCCCGAAGGTGTCCGCGAGCTGCCGCCGGTCCTGCCAGGCGGCGTGCAGGACCCGCTGCGCGTGGTCCACGTGGCGTTCGGCCGTCAGGCGCAGGAGCCTCTCCAGTTCGGGGAAGCGGTCCAGCAGCTCCTGCCGGCCGGCCTCCCCGCTCACGCGTGAGTGGAACTCCTCGTATCCGGCCGTCCCTTGTCCCGGGTCGTCCTCACGGGCGCGGAAGGCCGAGATGAGCGTGCGTACGCCGGTGCGGCAGCAGGAGTCCGTGACGGCGTGCAGGAGACCCCGGACGACCCGGGGGAGATCGACGAAGCCGGGCTCCTCCGGCTCCCACGGCAGGTCCCACTCCCGGACCTTGTGAGCGCACCGCTCCAGGACCGGGCGGTAGAAACCGCCGAATTCGCCGGACTTGGCCTCGACGCACTGCTGCAGCAGCTCGTCGAGGAAATCATCACTCAACCGCACCATGAACACTCGCTGTTTGCTCGACGCATCGGGTACCGGCCCCGGGAACTCCCGGGGCCGGTATGCCAGGACTACCGCTCAGCGGATGATCAGCAGCGCCAGGTGCAGCCGCTGGTCGGGCAGCCGCCCTGCATGGCGGCGCTGGCGGTGGTGATCGCGGTGGTGACGCCGGCGGCGCACAGGATGCTGGACGCGGCGGCGCCGGCGGCGAGCTCGCTCGGCTCCTCGGCGAGCTCGACCAGCTCGTCCGCGGAGATGTAGCCGGTGGTGGCGTCCATGAGGATGTCGCTCATGATGTCTTCCCTTCTCGTGGGTGTTGCGAAGTAAGGCCTCCGGAGGTTCCGGAGACCTCGTCCGGCCGTCGCGGGCCGCGGAGCGGCCGGGCCGGGCGGCCGCGGGGGCGCTGCCGCCCGGGGCGGGATCCGGCCGCTAGGCGAGGCTCAGCACGCAGGGGTACGTCTCGGGGCCGAGGTGGCGGAGCACGGACCAGGCGAATCCCGCCCGGCCGACCAGCAGGCTGCTGCTGTAGCCGTACTTCGTGTCCGCGCGCTCCTCGTAGCGCTCGACGACCTCGGTGAAGAGCCGCGGGTAGAGGTCCCCGGCGAGGCGTCCGCCGAACAGGCCGGGCAGTTGCCGCTCGGCCATGGCGGCGATCTCCGCGCCGGCGATGTCGCCGTGGCAGTAGGTCGGGTTGTTGCCGAAGCCGCGCCGCAGCGTCAGCTCGGCGAGCCGCTCCAGCCGTTCCCGGGGGACCGAGCCGGGGGCGTGCCTCTCCACCGCGAGCGCACCGAGCAGCATGCCGGGCGCGCCGTGGCACCAGGCGTACGAGCGGTCCGTGCCGCCCCACACGCGCGGCCAGTCCCGGTCGCTCTCGTCGTAGGCGCCGAGGACGGAGGCGAGGATGCCGAGCCCCAGCTCGCGCACGTCCGCGTCGTCGAAGACCGACGCGTACTCCAGCAGGACCGGGGCGATCCCCATCGCGCCGTGGGCGTAGCCGGTGTAGGGGGTGACCCGGCCGTGCTCGGCGAGCTCCTGCCGCAGGACGCGGGCCTCCACGGCGGCGACGGCGCGTGCCGCCTCCCCGGCGGCCTCCCTGTCGGCACCGTCCCGCGCGTCGCGGTGGAGCACCAGGCAGACGGCGAGCGTGCCGGCCATCCCGCTCACGAAGTCGCATCCGGCGTCCGGCCCGGCGCGCCGGGCCAGTTCGCGGGCCATCCCGCCCGCCGTCAGCACGCCCGTGGTCCCCAGCAGCCGCCGGGCCGTGGTGATCGCGTAGACGGTGCCGGCCAGGCCGGTCATGCCGCCCACGGAGATCTTCGGGCCTTCCAGCGCGCCGCGCCGCAGCTGGTCCTCCAGCGGGCCGAGGACCCGCAGGGCCGCGTCGGCGTAACGGGCCTCACCGGTCTCGCGCGCCAGCCCGGCGAGGGCGAGGGCGAGGCCGGGGCTGCCTCCGTAGAGGTCGTAGCCCAGCGTTCCGGGGCTCCACTGGCTCTGCTCCGACGTCATGACCTGAGGGGCGATCCACGTGTCGGGGTGCCTCTCGTCCCTGCTCGGGACCATGGTGGCGACCAGGCCGTCACCGATGCGGACGGCCTCGGCCAGGAGACGGTCCCGGGACACGGCCACGGGCGCCTCGCCGGCGGGCCGGACGGGCACGAAGCCGGTCGTCTCCCGGTCCGCCGGAAGCTTGTTGACGAAGGCGAGGTCGACCATGAGCAGCTCGCGCTCGATCACGTCCGGGCTCAGCGCGGCGATGCGCGCCCGGACGGTCTCCAGGGGAGCCTCGGCGAACGCCTCGGTGCGCACGACCTTCGCGTCGCCCGGGGTGTCCCCTGCGGCGAACAGGGAAGTGGAGCGCGGCGCGTACGAGAAGTACGGCACGTCCCATGCGGCGAGCTGGCGGGCCTCCTCGTCGGCCAGTTCGTGGGCGTCGCCGGTGCGCAGCACCACCCGGTTGAGGATGGCCGACCTGACCAGCGGGTCGCGCAGGGCGGTGGGGTGGGTGGCCATGCGCAGGAGCTGCGCGTAGAACATCGTGGGCTGGTTGACGTGCCGGAACCACGCGTCGCCGAGGCGGGCGTCGATCGCGTCCGTCACCTCGCCGGGCCGGCTGCGCGCGTATTCCAGAACGCGGCGGAACTCGGCCTTGATGATGTCGCGCTGGACGGGTACGGGCACGTCGGCGGCCCCGAGCACGGAGAGGTTCGCGTTGGCGGCCGCCGTCCTGCCCTCGGCCAGCTCGACGCACATGTCGTCGCGCCCGTTGTTGCGCACCAGCAGCGTGCGGTACGGGATCTCCTGGCCCGGGTCGTAGCCGATGGCGCCGATGTCCAGGCCCCGGTCGGAGTCGCTCGACTTCACGACCATCGGCAGGATGCCGATGCCCGCGACCGACTCGGTGATCGCCCGGGCGGCTTCGCGCGCCGCGGAGCGGTCCCCGTCCGTGGGCGTCGTCCTCAGGCGCGGCGTCAGCAGCGTCTCGGTGTCGACGACGACCGGCCCGTCGGCGCACGTGACGACGTTCTCGTAGTGGATGTCGACGGCCTTGAGCAGGTAGAGGAGACCGGCGAGGCGGCCGATGTGAGCGAAGTACTCCTCGGCCGTGCCGGCGAACTCCTCGGTCCGCACGTACTCGACGAAGCCGCCGTCCCCGGCGGTGGCGGGCACCGCGCTGATCGTGCGCAGGCCCGTGCCCATGTGCTCGTTGGCCCAGGCGACGAAGGCGTTGTAGCCGACCTCGGCTTCGATCGGGTGCGGCTTGTACAGGATCCGGCCGCCGTCCGCGAAGCGGATCTGCGCCGCCGACCTGCCGCCGTTGTGGGTGTCACCCGCGCCCATCGAGACCGTGGCGATCCGGGGGCGCGGCCCGACGCCCGGGATGCGCGCGGTGAGGAGCTCGTGATGACGCTCGACCTCGGCGATCAGGTGCAGCAGGTAGTTCTCGGCCGAGCGCACGCGCGTCCGCACGGCATGGAAGAGGTGGGGGTGCCGCCGCAGCAGCTCGGCGTGACCGGCGGCGCTGTTGGTCCACGCGCGGAAGCTCCGGTAGCGCTCTTCCGGGGTGTCGCCGGACAGCAGCCCGCCCGCCCGGTGCCGGTGGAGCTCGTCGAGGAGCGTGCGCAGCATGAGGGAGGAGAGGGCTTCGGCCTGGCTGTGGACGAAGTCGTGGACGATCGTGTTGCCGGGCGCCACCGCGGGCGAGGCCGCCACCGCGTCGTCCACCCGGTCCGCCCAGACGCGGACGAAGTGCGTGAAGTAATCCAGGAACCGGCCCTCGGGGTCGAGTGCGGGCTCGTAGGCCGGAGGCTGCGCGACGTGCACCTCGGACGCTCCCGCAGCGCCGGCTCGCGCCACCTCGCCGGCGAGTTTGTCGTGCAGACGGTCCCATATCTCGCCCGCCGGGAGCTCGGGAAGATATTTGTTCAGGATTTCCGCTGCTGGGCTCGATATTGCTGCACGCGTCATGAGAATTCCGGTTCCAGGGGAAGCCGGGGTGCCGGACGAGAGGTGTCCGGCACCCGGTTGCGTCAGTGCTGGCAGTTCTTCTGGCACTCGGCCGTGACGGTGCACAGCTTGCCGTTGTTGCCGAGCGCCCAGCTGGCGACCGTGTAGGTCACGGTCTCGAAGATGGTGCCCGCGCTCATGCCGTCGAGGTTCTGCTCGGCGATCTCTTCGAGGATGTCAACGTTGGGGTTCTGCATGTTCGCCTGACCCTTTCTCGGACTGTGGAGAGTGCTTCTCCCTGGCACCCTCAGTCTCTTATCGGGTCAAGCGGCGAGGCTATTGTCGTCGGCGACAATGTGCATCGGACGCACACGGCATCCGTGGTTGTGGGCGTGGGACGCCAGGCATAGTTGCAGCCGCGAGCCGAGCCTCAGCTTGGCGGAGATGCTGCTGAGGTGAGCGCGTATCGTCCGCTCGCTGACGAAGAGCGCATCGGCCAATTCCTGGTTGGAACTTCCATGGGACAGCAGAACGAATACTTCCCGCTCCCGAGAGGTCAGTTGACCGACCCGAGGGAGGGCGTCCGCCCATGCCTCGGTCGACATTTCCTTGACTGAACAGCCCATTTGATGGTTCCCACTCGTGTCCGCGTGAGCATCGCGAGCAGGGTCGCCCGGATGCTCGGATGCAGTCCCTGCGGCCGGGCACGTGGAATTCCGGCGTGCCTGATCCTGGCATGCGTCAGGAATGAGCCGCCGTTTCCGGACATGCTGGTTGGCCCTGGGTTTCCGCAGGGAATGATTGCTTGGTGATGGTGAAACAGGGACGGAAACTGCCGGGTCGGCCGGAAATCAGCCCGGGTGTGGAGCCGGCATGGCCGCGCGGTGCTTCGCCGCCGTACGGCCGGAGTTGTTCTGTCCTGTGCCCGGCGCCCGGTCGGCGTCAGGGTTCGGTTCACTGCGGTGAGTGGGCAGGGCAACGGGAAAACGGATGCGTTGCGCGTTGCTCATGGGAATCCCCCTTTCCCTTAAGACAGCTGGTGGTCAGCCAGCACGGAGCGACACTACCAAGCACAGATCATCCACTGGGCGGCTCCAAATGTGACCTATATCGCAGGCGACCGTGGAACCGGCCGAACCGGCGGTAATTTGCCCCACTTGGGGGGCGTTGGGGGTGGCTGACTGATTGCTTGGGGAGACCATTTATCCGCGGGCGGGTAAGGGTAAACCCCGGGTGCGCGGAGCGGCGCAAAGAATGTCAAGTCCGAACCGCCCTGCCGGTCGGCGGACTTGCCGTGCCCGGCCCCGTCTGTCCGCCACCGCGTCCGGCTCGCCGCGGCCCCTGCCCACCCTGGCCGGAACCCGTCCGTCCCCGTAGCCGTGGGGCGGGTGTCCGTGGGGAAGATTGGGCTTATGGGGACCTTCGCTGCGCACGATGGTCTGATCGCCGGCCGGTACCGCCTGTCCGGGAGAATCGGGCGCGGCGGCATGGGCACCGTATGGCGTGCCACCGACGAGCTGCTGGAGCGCCAAGTCGCGGTCAAGGAACTCCACATGGACGGCGGCGAGGACGGTGACGGCACCCGCCCGGCCGGCCTCTCCGACTGCGGCCGCACGCTCCGCGAGGCGCGTGCGGCCGCGCTCATCAGCCATCCCAACGTCGTCGCGCTCCACGACATCGTGGTGCAGGACGGCCGGCCCTGGATCGTGATGGAGCTGGTGGACGGGCGGTCCCTGTCCGAGGTGCTGGCGGCGGAGGGGCCGGTGGGACCCCGGGAGACCGCGCGGATCGCGATCGCCCTGCTGTCCGCCTTGCGCGCGGCGCACGCCAGTGGCGTCCTGCACCGCGACATCAAGCCACCGAACGTCTTGCTGGAGACGGCGACCGGCCGCGTCGTCCTGACCGACTTCGGCGTCGCTCAGGTCAGCGGCGCGACGACGATCACCGACACGGGAGCGTTCGTCGGGTCGCCGGAGTACACGGCGCCCGAGCGCATGGCGGGCGGGTCCGCCGGGCCGGCCTCCGACCTGTGGTCCCTGGGGGTGCTGATGTGCGCGGCGCTCAGCGGGAAGACGCCCTTCCACCGGGACTCGCTGGGCGGCATCCTGCACGCGGTCGTCCACGACGAGATACGCCCGCCCGCCGCCGCGGCGCCCCTCCTGCCCGTCGTCCAGGGGCTGCTGGAGCGCGATCCCGCGCGGCGGATGGGCGCCGACGAAGCGGAGCGGCTGTTACGGAGCTATCTGGCCTTCGGGAGGATCGGCGTCGGCAGCGGCCCGTATCCCCGGAGCACAGGCCCCGGCCCGTACTCCCGGAGCACAGATCCCGACCCCTACTTCCAGAGCGCAGGCCCCGGCTCGTACTCCCGGAGCGCAGGCCCCGACCCGTACCGCCCGGGCCGATCTTCGGAACCCCCGGACAGCTCCCCGTACACCCCCCGTGCCCGTACCGCCCTCACCGCCGCCGTCGCCGTCGTCACCCTCGCCGGCACCGGCGCCGGCCTCGCGGTCGTGCTGAGCGAGCGCGACGCGGACGGCGCGCCCGGCCGTCCCCCGCAGGCGTCCAGCGGGCCCTTCGGCCGCTCGCCCGGGCCGGCCGTCACCCGCGAGCCCCCGGCCAGCGCCCCCGTGCGGGCCCCGGAGGGCTACCACGCGGTGCAGGACCCGGCCGGCTTCGCGCTCGCCGTGCCCGACGGATTCACCCGTTCCTTCGAACCGCCGCGCGTCTTCTACTTCGCCCCGGACCGGCGCTCCCGCCTCGCCGTCGTCATCCAGGACCCGCAGCCGGGCGGTGCCGGGGCCGCCCTGCGCGCCTCCGCCGCCGCGGCTCCCGAGCGCTACCCGGGCTACCGGTCCGCCACGGTCCGCGAGACGACCCGCAAGGGATATCCGGCGGTCTCCTGGGAGTTCACGTGGGACGGCCCCGAAGCCGGGGCGGGCGGGGCGGTGCGGACGTACGACACCTGCTGGGACGAGGGCGGCAAGATGTACGAGGTGTGGGTGGCGGGCCCGGCCGGGTCGGCGGAGCGGACGAAGCGGCACGCCGAGGTCGCTCTGGAGACGTTCGTACGGATCAAGCCGGTATCCAGCCCTTAGATCCTTATCCCGGGCCTTAGCTCGATATCGAGGCCTTAGTTCCTTAGGCCCGTAAGGCAACGTTTGCGCCTCCAAGGTGCGCCTGCCCGCGCCCCCTTGGTAATGATGGGGTCATGACGAACGACGGGGGACAGCCGAACCGGCCCGGCAGAGCCGGCGAGCCCACCAGCTACGACCTTCAGCCACCGAGCCCGCCGAGCCCGCTGAGCCCGGCGAGCCCGGCGAGCCCGGCGAGCTCAGCGGGGGCGACGGCCCCCGCGACCCCCTCGGCCACCGCGGCACATCCGGCCCCCACGGCCCCGTACGCCGCACCCGTGCCCGCACCCGCACCTGCTTCCGCACCCGCGTCCGCTCCCGCACCCGCGTCCGAGCCCGGCGCCGGGCGTCGCGTCGGCAACCGCTACCGGCTGATCTCCCGCCTCGGCCACGGCGGCATGGGCACCGTCTGGAAGGCGCACGACGAGGTCGTCGACCGCGAGGTCGCCGTCAAGGAGCCGCGCGTCCCGGACCATCTCCCCGCGTCCGTGCGGGAGAACGTCCACCAGCGCATGCAGCGCGAGGCCCGTGCCGCGGCCCGCGTCTCCCACCCCTCGGTCGTCGCCGTCCACGACGTCGTGGTCGAGGACGGGCGCCCCTGGATCGTCATGGAGCTGATCCGCGGCCACTCACTGGGCGACCGGCTGTCCGACGGCACCCTGGACCCGCGCGAGGCCGCCCGCATCGGCCTGGCCGTCCTCGACGCGCTCGGCGCCGCCCACGAGGCCGGCGTGCTGCACCGCGACGTCAAGCCGGACAACGTGCTCCTCGGCCACGGCGACCGCGTCGTGCTCACCGACTTCGGCATCGCGCGCATCGAGGGCGAGCAGGGCCTCACGGAGACGGGCGCGTTCGTCGGCTCGCCGGAGTACGTCGCGCCCGAACGCGTCCTGGGGCAGCGGCCGGGGCCCGAGTCCGACCTGTGGTCGCTGGGCGTCGTGCTGTACGCGGCGGTCGAGGGCATCTCGCCGTTCCGCCGCTCCAACACCCAGGCCACCATGCAGGCCATCCTGTCGACGGAGCCGCCGGCGCCGTCGCGCGGCGCGGGCCTGCTCGGCGGGCTCGTCATGCGGCTGCTCAGCAAGGACCCGGCCGCCCGCCCCGGCGCGGCCGAGATCCGCCGCACGCTGGAGGCGGTGGCCCTCACCGTGCCGGCGCAGCCGTCCGCCTTCAGCGCGTCGCGCGCGCAGAGCACCGGCAGCAAGTGGGTCCCGCCCGTCCTGCAGGGCAACCGCAAGGCGCAGTGGGGGCTGGCCGGCGGCGTGGTCGCCGTGGCGACGGCCGCGGCGCTGCTGATCGCCAACCCGTTCGCCGTCGGCCCGGCCGTACCGCTGCACTGGAAGGTGCGCGACGAGCCGGAGATCGTACGGGCGTCGATGGCGGTGCCCGAGGACTACGTCAAGACGGTCGATGTCGACAAGGGCTGGGTGTCCTTCAAGGACCCGAGCGGGGTCTTCTCCGCCTCCCTGGACCGGGACACCCTCGAACAGCGGCGCAAGAACGTCCTGGACAGGGAGCCCAAGGACATCGGCACGCCCGACGTCGAGGCCAAGCGGCTCGCCGACTACTACACGGCCGACCCCGGCTACAAGCTCAAGGACGCCAAGGCGACCGTGTCCAAGTCGGCCACCGTCCAGGGCATGCAGGCGACGGAGGTGCTCACCGTCTACCGCCCCGGTTCCGGCGACGACGGCCCCATGAGCGCCATCCGCAGCAAGGTCATCGTCAACGACGCCAAGACCACGCTCTGGCTGCTGGAAGTGCGGATGCCCGAGAAGGGGCAGCTGCGCAAGGACGGGGACAAGCTCTTCGAGGACGTCGTCAAGTACCTGAAGATCCAGGAGCCAAGTACCTGAAGATCCAGGAGCCAAGTACCTGAAGATCCGGGATCAGTAATTACCCACGGGTATTCAAGCGCCGCGAGTCCGTCATACGCTCCCCGTATGACGGACTCGGCACGCACCGCACCCGTGGCAGCAGCACCGGCACCAGCAGCGGCGGGGAGCCCGCCCGCCGGCGGCAACCCCGTTGCCCCGCCCGGCAGTCGCACCCCCGCCGACGTCATCACGCC
>NZ_JBPQTW010000125.1:0-19175 GCF_051386535.1 Streptomyces sp. URMC 127 | reverse complement strand
CCGCCGAAGCCCCCGCCGACGCCCCCCGCTACGACTGGAAGCAGGCCGAGGACGAGCTCTCCGACGTCATCCCTCCCCGCTTCGTAGAAGCAACGGAGGAGCCCGAAGAGCCGCAACCCCTCTCCGCCCACGGCGACGACGACCCCGCCGGCACCAGCGCCTGGGACGTCGAGAGCACCGGCCTCTCCCTCGCCGACGTCGGCGGCATGGAGCTGGTCAAGGAGCGCCTGGAGGCCGCCTTCCTGGCCCCCATGCGCAACCCCGAGCTCCGCAAGCTCTACGGCAAGAGCCTGCGCGGCGGCCTCCTCATGTACGGGCCGCCCGGCTGCGGCAAGACGTACATCGCCCGCGCCGTCGCCGGCGAGCTGGGCGCGCGCTTCATGACGGTCAGCATCACCGACGTCCTCGACATGTGGATCGGCAACTCCGAGCGCAATCTGCGCGAGCTCTTCGAGACCGCCCGCCGCAACTCCCCCTGCGTCGTCTTCCTCGACGAGCTCGACGCCCTCGGCGCCAAGCGCAGCCAGATCCGCCACTCCGGCCTGCGCACCACGGTCAACCAGCTGCTGACCGAGCTGGACGGCGTGAACGCCCAGGCCAACGAAGGCCTGTTCGTGCTCGCCGCCACCAACCACCCCTGGGACGTCGACCCCGCCCTGCGCCGCCCCGGCCGCCTCGACCGCACGGTCCTCGTGCTGCCGCCGGACGAGCCCGCCCGCGAGTCGATCCTGCGCCACCACCTCAAGGACCGCCCGATCGCCCGCATCGACCTGCGCAAGCTCGTCAAGCGCACGGACGGGTTCTCCGGCGCGGACCTGCGCCACCTGTGCGAGAGCGCGGCCGAGCGCGCCCTGATGGACTCGGTCCGCACGGGACAGGCCCGCATGATCGAGACCGACGACCTGCTCGCGGCCCTCGCCCAGCTCCGGCCCTCGACCGGCCCCTGGTTCGACTCGGCCCGCAGCGTCGCCCAGTTCGCCAACGAGGGCGGGCAGTACGACGAGCTCCTCGCGTACCTCAAGAAGAAGAGGATGCTCTGACGTGAGCGACACCCCGTACGGCGGCGGTCACCCGGACGTGGCCCGTGCCGAGGCGCTGCTGACCGTCGGCCGCGTCCAGGACGCCTGTGACCTCCTCACCCGGCACACGATGGAGGTCTCCAACAAGAACGCCGACGTCTACGCCCTGCTCGCCTGCTGCTTCTACCGGACGCAGAAGTGGCCCGCCTCCCTGGTCATGGCGGAGTCCGCGCTCAGCCTGAACCCGTCCCACACCGACGGCCACATCTTCCGCAGCGAGGCGCTGTGGCGCCTCGGCCGTGCGGAGGAAGCCGTCACCGCGGCCCGCGAGGCGGTACGGATCTCGCCGGACCACCAGTCGCCCTACCAGTCGCTGTCGGCGGCGCTGCGCGCCACGGGCGACCTGGAGGGGGCGCTGGCGGCCGCGCACGAGTCCGTGCGCGTCGCCCCGGAGTCCGTGAACTCGCACTTCGCCCGCTACTACGCCCTGCTGGACATGGGCGACAACGCCGGCGCGCAGCAGGTGATGCGGGACGTCCTGAGCTTCGCCCCCGAGGACGCCGACGCCCGCGCCGTGCTCGCCGGGCTCAAGGACGAGGCCCGCGAGCTCAAGCTGCCCGAGCTCGCCCGGGAGTACACCGCCGCTCTGGGCAGCGACCCCGGCAACGCGTACATCACCGCAAAGCTGGAGGACATCGCCCTGCGCCTGGTGCGCCGCACCCGCTGGGTCGCGCTGCTGTGCCTGGTGTACGCCGCCGTCGTCTCACGCGCCTTCCCGACCGGCGACGACCCGACGTCCCTGCCCGCGCCGCTCGGCCCCCGCATGTGGTTCTTCTTCCTGATGTGCGCGGGCTGGGCGGTGTGCGTGTGGCGCACGTACTTCACGCTGCCGAAGGGCGCCCAGCTCACCCTGGTGTCGGTGATCCGGCGCGCCCTCGCGGCGAAGCTGGCCGTGGCGCACTCGCTGTGGGCCACGCTCTGCGCGGTGCTGCTCGTGACCGTGCCCTGGACGGACCGGGGCTGGGAGCAGGCGCTCGCGTGGACCGGCGGCGTGCCCGTCGTACTCGCCATGTGGTACGGGGCCGCCCAGCGGCGGAACGAGCGCGACGCCGCCGAGAAGGCGAAGGAAAAGCGGCTGAAGGCCGCCCGCGAGAAGGAATCGCAGGCCGCCCGGTAACATCCGGACCGTAGGAGCCGACGAGCCGACGACCCGTGAGGAGCCCACCGGTGGCGGGAGAACCGCAGGCGGACTGCCTGTTCTGCAAGATCGTCAAGGGGGAGGTGCCCGCGACCGTCGTCAAGGAGACGGAGACCACCGTCGCCTTCCGCGACATCAACCCCCAGGCACCCGTGCACGTCCTGGTCATCCCCAAGGCCCACTACCCGGACGCGGCCTCGCTCGCCGCGGCCGAGCCCGCGATCGCCGCCGACGTGCTGCGCGAGGCGGGCGAGGTGGCCCTGCAGGAGAACGGGGACAAGGGCTTCCGCATCGTCTTCAACACCGGCGCCGGCGCGGGCCAGACCGTCTTCCACGCGCACGCCCACGTCCTCGGCGGCCGCGGCTTCAACTGGCCGCCCGGATAGGCAGCGCTCCTTGTCCGTACGTGAACTGGTCGTCCTGGGCACCGCCAGCCAGGTGCCCACGCGCCACCGCAACCACAACGGCTACGTCCTGCTCTGGGACGGCGAAGGCCTGCTCTTCGACCCGGGCGAGGGCACGCAGCGGCAGATGCTGCGCGCCGGGGTGGCCGCGCACGACCTGAACCGGCTGTGCGTCACCCACTTCCACGGCGACCACTCCCTCGGCCTCGCCGGGGTGATCCAGCGCATCAACCTGGACCAGGTGCCGCACCCGGTCACCGCGCACTACCCGCGCAGCGGCCGGCGCTTCTTCGAGCGCCTGCGCTACGCCACGGCCTACCGCGAGACGGTGCAGCTCACCGAGGAGCCGGTCTCCGGCGCGGGCGGGGTGCTGCACGAGGGGCCCTCGTACCGCCTGGAGGCGCGCAAGCTCTCGCATCCCGTCGAGTCCTACGGCTACCGCCTGGTCGAGCCCGACGGCCGGCGGATGCTGCCGGAGCGGCTCGCCGCGCACGGCATCGGCGGGCCGGACGTCGGCCGGCTGCAGCGCGAGGGCGCGCTGGGCGGGGTCACGCTGGACGAGGTGAGCGAGGTGCGGCGCGGGCAGCGGTTCGCGTTCGTGATGGACACCCGGCTGTGCGACGGGGTGCACGAGCTGGCCGAGGGCTGCGACATGCTCGTCATCGAGTCGACGTTCACCGACGAGGACGCGGCCCTCGCCGCGGACCACGGCCACCTGACGGCGGGACAGGCGGGTGCGGTCGCCGCCTCCGCCGGCGTACGGCACCTGGTGCTGACGCACTTCTCGCAGCGGTACGAGGACCCGTCGGTCTTCGAGCGGCAGGCCCGTGCGGCGGGCTTCGAGGGAGACCTCACGGTCGCCCGCGACCTGATGCGGGTGCCGCTGCCGAAACGGCGCTAGCCGCCCGCCCGCGTCCGCGGGCGGGGCATCCCGCCGTACGTTTGCCGAGGCCGGCCATTCCGCCGGACCCTCGCCGCGGGCGTTTCTCGCCGCGGCGGCGGACGGTTCTCCTGCCGGAAAACGGCGCGAAAGCGGTCTTCGCCGCCACGGCGATCAACCACGATGTGGCGGCCCGGCGAGGCCGTCCCGGGCCGCAGCCCGGAGGAAGCGGCCCCGCCGGCAGGCGTTACGGCAGGAAGTACATCGGGTTCGGCAGCTTGTACGTGTGCTGGGCGTAGCCGCCCTGCAGGTCGCTGTACTGGTCGCCGAAGTTGGCGACGATGCGGTAGCCCTGCGACTCGATGTGCTTGCGCGTGCCCGCCTTGTACTCGACGGTGGTGCACTTGGCGCCGCACGGCAGGTACGCCGGCGGCGTCTTCTTGTTCTTCAGGAAGAAGTGCGCGGTGTCGGCGGCGGGCTTGTAACCGGCGTTCTTGAGGTTGCGCACGCTCCAGTCGCGCTGGTGCTCGTCGCGCCCGGTGACGAAGAAGACCTCGATGCCCTTGTCCTTCGCCCAGTTGACGAGCTGCGGCATGCCGAAGACCGGGGCCATGTCGGTGGACTTCAGGTAGGCGTCCTGCGACTCGGGCGTGAAGTGGAAGCCGACCTGGAGCTCGTAGTTGTAGGTCAGCAGGGTGGTGTCGTCCACGTCCAGGACGATGGCCGGCTTCGGGGCGCCCTTCTTGCCGGACTGGTTCTTCCCGGCGTGGTTCCTGACCGCCTTCTCCAGCTGGGCCTTCGCCTTCTTCTCGATGTCGGCGACCTGCTTGGCGTAGTTGCTGTCGGGCGACGCGTAGTGCTGGCCGTTCTTGTCGACCGTGTCGCCGTAGTAGGCCTTGATCTTGTCCGTCACCTTGGTGAGGTTCGGGATCTCCTTGTCCGTGCGCGGCACGGAGTGCTCGGCGCCGGCGGCGCCGGCCGTGTAGAGGCCGGCGCCGACGGCGAGCGCGGCACCCGCCGCGACGATGCGGGCGCGCTTGGACGCAAGGCTGAGCTGCACGTGTGTACTCCTGAGTAGCAAAGGCGGTGCAGCGCGAAGCTAGGCCCTGGACGGGTACAGGTCAAGCATGTGCAGGTCAAGCCTGAAGGGCAGGTCAGACATGATCTACGCGGGTAGGGGCGAGATGTCTCCGCCACTGCGCCGTACGGCTCCCCGCCCGGCCCGCTCCAGGATCCGCGCCGCCACCGCCGGCGAGTCGACCAGCGGGTGCAGCGCGAGGGCGCGCAGCGCCGCTTCCCGGTCCTCGTGCACCGCCGCCGTGATCGTGGCCCGCTCGACGGCCTTGAGCTGCAGCATCAGCCCCAGCTGGTCCTCGCGCAGCGGCGCGCAGGGCAGTGGCCGGGCGCCCTCGCCGGTCACCTCGCACACCGTCTCGATGATGGCGTCGGGGGCCAGCCCGGGGACGGTCCCGCCGTTGGGCACGTTGAGGATCAGGCGCGCCGGCTCGTCCCGGGCGATGGCCCGCATCAGGGCGAGCGCCACCTTGTCGTAGCCGCCGCCGTCCAGGTCGCAGGAGTCCCGCTGCCAGCCTCCGCTGGCCGCGCGGCTCTCGGCCATGTAGGTGGACTCGCGCTGCAGCCGGGTGCGCTCCCACAGCTCGTACGAGCGGTCCGGAGCGGCCGCGGCCTGTGCGAAGAAGCCGCTCTGCTGCTCGTCGAGGAACTGGCCGCGCGTCTCCGGCGACTCCAGCACCGAGCGCAGCGTCTCCCGGCGGAAGTAGTAGTAGTGGAGGTATTCGTTCGGCAGGGAACCCAGCGCGCGCAGCCACTCCGCGCCGAAGAGCTTGCCCTCCTCGAAGGAGCCGAGGGCCTCGTCGTCCGCGAGCAGGCCCGGCAGGAGGTCCTCGCCGTCCACGCTCAACGACCTCAGCCAGCCCAGGTGGTTGAGGCCCACGTAGTCGAAGGTCACCCGATCGGGGTCGGCGCCCGCGGCGCGCGCGGCCCGCCGCACCAGCCCCACCGGGGAGTCGCAGATGCCGATCACCCGTCTGCCCAGGACGGCCGACATCGCCTCCGTCACCATCCCCGCCGGGTTGGTGAAGTTGATGACCCACGCGCCGGGCGCGACCGCCGCGACCCGCTCGGCGATCTCCAGGGCCACCAGCACCGTGCGCAGCCCGTACAGGACCCCGCCCGCGCCGACGGTCTCCTGGCCCAACACCCCTTCGCTGAGGGGGATCCGCTCGTCCAGCACCCGCCCGGCCGTGCCGCCGACCCGGATGGCGGAGAACACGAAGTCGGTGCCGCGCAGCGCGTCGTCCAGGCTGTGCGCGAGGCGCACGGAGGGGGCGCCGGGCACCCCTTCGGCCTGGGCCGCCAGCACCGAGGAGATCACTCTCATGCGCATGGAATCGGTGTCGTAGAGCACGAGTTCCGTACAGCGGCCCGGGGTGTCGCGCCGCGCGTCGTCAAGGAGGGCCCGGTGCACCAGAGGCACCCGGAACCCGCCACCGCCGAGAATCGTCAGCCTCATGTTCCGGAAGGTACCCCAGCATCGGGCACACTGTCCGGATCCGCACCCCGTGAGAGGAGCAGCGAGCGCGTATGACGACCTCTTCGCCCCACTCGGCCCCCCGGAAGGACCTACGGAGCGGGCTCTGCCCGGGTGAGCGCACGGAGGGCAGCGAGGGCTTCGAGGGGTTCCCGGGCGCGGCCCCCGTCCTCGACCCGCTGGCCGCGGTCCGCACGGAGTCCGATCCGCCCACCGACGTGTATCTGACCGGAACGGTCTTCCTGGACATCATCTTCACGGGCCTGGACTCGGCCCCCGTGCGCGGCACGGAGTCCTGGGCGCGGGGCATGGGGTCGAGCCCCGGCGGCATCGCCAACATGGCCACCGCCCTGGCCCGGCTGGGCCTGCGCACCTCGCTCGCCGCGGCCTTCGGCGACGACATGTACGGCGAGTACTGCTGGGAGGCGCTGGCGCAGGGGGAGGGGATCGATCTCGGCCCGTCGCGCACCGTGCCCGGCTGGCACTCGCCCGTGACCGTCTCCATGGCCTACGAGGGCGAGCGGACGATGGTCTCCCACGGCCACGAGGCGCCGCCGCCCGGCAACGGAGGAGGCGTGCCCGCCCCCGAGTGCCCGCCGGCCTCGCGGGCCTGCGTGGCGCTGCTCGTGCCCGGCCGCGAGGAGGAGTGGATCGCCCGCGCCGCCGCCCGCGGCAGCAGGGTCTTCGCCGACGTCGGCTGGGACGAGACGGGCCGCTGGGACCCGGCCGACCTCGCCGGCCTGGAGCACTGCGAGGCCTTCCTGCCCAACGCGGAGGAGGCCATGCGCTACACCCGCACCGACTGCCCCCGCGCCGCCGCCCGCGCGCTCGCAGAGAAGGTGCCGGTCGCCGTCGTCACGATGGGGGAGAAGGGCGCGTACGCGGTCGACAGCCGCACGGGGGAGAGCGCCGAGGTCCCCGCGATCGCCGTCGAGGCGCTCGACCCCACCGGCGCGGGCGACGTCTTCGTGGCGGGCTTCGTCACGGGCACCCTGGCCGGCTGGCCGCTCGCCGACCGGCTCGCCTTCGCCGGGCTGACGGCCGCCCTGTCCGTACAGGAATTCGGAGGGTCACTGTCCGCGCCCGGGTGGGTCGAGATCGCCGCCTGGTGGAAGCACGTGCGCTCCTACGACGACCAGGCCCCCGCCGTCCGCCGCCGCTACGCCTTCCTCGACGGCCTGCTGCCGGCGGCCGTCCGGCCCTGGCCGCTGCGGCGTGCGGTCCCCACGCTCGGCTTCCGCACCCCGTAGCCTCCGGCGGGCCCCTGCGAACGTGCCGGCCGCGGTGCCCGTGATTCCGCCGGACCCTCGCCGCGGTGGCTCGTCGCCGTTGCGGCGGGCGTTTTCTTCTCCCGCCGCAGCGGGAGGCCACGGCCGTCGGGCCCCGGCCGCTGCGTCGGGCGGTCTCCACAGCCCGGTTTCCGCACCCCGCAGGCCCGGCGAGGCTCCGCGCAGGTGCCCCCGCGGCCCCGCGGCCCCGCGGCCCCGGGCGCCGGGAAAACCTCTCAGCGCCCCGGGCGTGTCGTCGTACCCTGGTATTCCAAGGATCTCCGGCACGCCGGAACGCAGAAAAGAGGGGATGAGCAGGCCAGAGAGCCGGCCCATGACTCAGACACCCACACGACCGCAGGCGACGGCGCAGTTCACGGTCCCGGCCAAGCACCCCATGGTGACGGTCCTGGGCTCCGGTGACTCCCTCCTGCGGGTCATCGAGAGAGCTTTCCCGTCGACGGACATCCACGTACGGGGCAACGAGGTCAGCGCGACGGGCGACGAGCGGGAAGTGGCCCTCGTCCAGCGTCTGTTCGCAGAGATGATGCTGGTGCTCCGCACGGGTGCGCCGATGACGGAGGACGCGGTGGAACGCTCGATCGCCATGCTCAAGAACGAGGAGCAGGGAGCCGGGACCGAAACCCCGGCCGCGGTCCTCACCCAGAACATCCTCTCCAGCCGCGGCCGCACCATCCGCCCCAAGACGCTCAACCAGAAGCGCTACGTCGACGCGATCGACAAGCACACGGTCGTCTTCGGCATCGGCCCGGCGGGCACCGGCAAGACCTACCTGGCCATGGCCAAGGCCGTCCAGGCCCTGCAGTCCAAGCAGGTCAACCGGATCATCCTGACCCGCCCCGCGGTCGAGGCCGGCGAGCGGCTCGGCTTCCTGCCCGGCACGCTCTACGAGAAGATCGACCCGTACCTGCGCCCGCTCTACGACGCGCTGCACGACATGCTCGACCCCGACTCCATCCCGCGCCTGATGGCCGCCGGGACGATCGAGGTCGCGCCGCTGGCGTACATGCGCGGCCGTACCCTCAACGACGCCTTCATCATCCTGGACGAGGCCCAGAACACGAGCCCCGAGCAGATGAAGATGTTCCTGACCCGGCTCGGCTTCGACTCCAAGATCGTCATCACGGGTGACATCACCCAGATCGACCTTCCCGGCGGCACGAAGAGCGGCCTGCGCCAGGTCCAGGAGATCCTCGAAGGCGTCGAGGACGTCCATTTCGCGCGGCTCACCAGCAACGACGTCGTCCGGCACAAGCTCGTCGGCCGTATTGTCGACGCGTACGAGCAGTACGACAGCCGAAACGAAAGCACCCCCCGGTAAGAACACGATGGCAATCGACGTCAACAACGAATCCGGCACGGACATCGACGAGCAGGCGGTCCTCGACATCGCCCGCTACGCCCTCGCCCGGATGCGCATCCACCCGCTCTCCGAACTCTCGGTCATCGTTGTCGACGCCGAAGCCATGGAGCAGCTCCACATCCAGTGGATGGACCTCCCCGGCCCGACCGACGTGATGTCCTTCCCGATGGACGAGCTCCGCCCCCCGGCCAAGGACGACGACGAGCCCCCGCAGGGCCTCCTCGGCGACATCGTGCTGTGCCCGGAGGTCGCGAAGAAGCAGGGCGAGGAGGCGCCGACCCGGCACTCCATGGACGAGGAGCTGCAGCTGCTCACCGTCCACGGCGTCCTCCACCTCCTCGGCTACGACCACGAGGAGCCCGACGAGAAGGCCGAGATGTTCGGCCTGCAGGCCGCCATCGTCGACGGCTGGCGCGCCGAGCGCGGGATGACGGGGCCCTCCCCGGCTCCGACGTTCACGTGAGCGGGCGCCTGATCGCGGTCGCGGTCCTGCTCCTCGTCGTCGCCTGGCTCGCCGCCTGCGCCGAGGCCGGCCTCGCGCGGACCACCCGGTTCCGCGCCGAGGAGGCCGTCCGGTCCGGGCGGCGGGGCAGCGCCCGGCTGATGGCGGTCGCCGCCGACCCCACGCGCTACCTGAACGTGGCGCTGCTCGTCCGCGTCGCCTGCGAGATGGCGGCCGGCGTGCTCGTCACGTACGGCTGCCTGCAGGCCTTCGAGCGCACGTGGGAGGCCCTCACCGTCGCCATCGCCGTGATGGTCCTCGTCTCCTACGTGGCCGTCGGCGTCTCTCCGCGCACCATCGGCCGGCAGCACCCGCTGGGCACCGCCACCGCGGCCGCCTACGTGCTGCTGCCGCTCGCCCGGATCATGGGCCCGGTGCCGCAGCTGCTGATCCTCCTGGGCAATGCCCTCACGCCCGGCAAGGGCTTCCGCAAGGGCCCCTTCGCCTCCGAGGCCGAGCTGCGGGCGCTGGTGGACCTGGCGGAGAAGGAGTCGCTCATCGAGGACGAGGAGCGGCGCATGGTCCACTCCGTCTTCGAGCTCGGCGACACCCTGGTGCGCGAGGTGATGGTGCCGCGCACCGACCTCGTCGTGATCGAGCGCGGCAAGACCATCCGCCAGGCCCTCACCCTCGCCCTGCGCTCCGGCTTCTCCCGGATCCCGGTCACCGGCGAGAGCGAGGACGACATCGTGGGCGTCGTCTACCTCAAGGACCTCGTCCGCAAGACGCACATCAGCCGGGACGCGGAGTCCGAGCTGGTCTCCACCGCGATGCGGCCCGCCGTCTTCGTGCCCGACACCAAGAACGCCGGCGACCTGCTGCGCGAGATGCAGCAGCAGCGCAACCACTGCGCCGTCGCGATCGACGAGTACGGCGGCACGGCCGGCATCGTCACGATCGAGGACATCCTGGAGGAGATCGTCGGCGAGATCACCGACGAGTACGACCGCGAGCTGCCGCCGGTGGAGGAGCTCGGCGACGGCCGCTACCGCGTCACCGCCCGGCTCGACCTGGGCGACCTGGGCGAGCTCTACGGCCTCGGCGAGCTCGACGACGAGGACGTCGAGACGGTGGGCGGCCTGCTGGCGAAGTCGCTGGGCCGGGTGCCGATCGCGGGCGCGGTGGCCGAGGTGGACCTCGCGGAGTACGGGCTGGGCGAGCCGGGCGGCCTCACGGGCCTGCGCCTGACCGCGGAGGCGGCCGCGGGCCGCCGGAACCGCATCGTGACGGTGCTGGTCGAGCCCGTCCGCTGAGCTCGTGAGGGCCTCCGCCGTCCGGCGGGGGCCTTTGTGAGCATTTGGTATCAGAGGCAGCCCGGCGGGGCGATTCCGGAACCTCCGGCCGTGATTCGCTCATCTGCAGGCACGGAACTGACCGCCTTTGTCTGCCGGAGCACCACGATGACGAATCCCTCCACCGGGGCCTACCAGTCCCGCGGCCGCAACCGTGCTCGCCGTGCCCGACGATGGCTCGTTGCGGTGGCGTCCGTAGCCACGCTGGGGCTGATCGCCTGGCCGGTGATGAGCTACTACGAGATCCCGCCGTTCACGGACAAGGGCGACCCCGTCAGCTACGGCCAGGCCGGTGGCGGGACGGGCGGCAAGGGCGCCGACTCCAAGACGCTGATGCCCACGGGGCCGCAGGCCGAGTTCAAGAACGTCAAGACGCTCTCCGACGGCACCCACGTCAGCGTCGTCACCCTGGACGGCAAGAAGTCCGGCTTCAAGGGCAAGGTGTGGGTCTGGGCGCCCAAGGAGTACACCGACGACCCGAAGTTCGCCTCCAGCGGCTTCCCCGTCATGATCGCCCTGCCGGGCGGCCCCGGGAACGACGCCAACTACTGGGCGCTCGGCGAGTTCAAGAAGGACAAGACCTCGACGGAGAAGTTCTCCCTGGAGAAGAGCATCTCCAAGTGGTACCAGGAGGGCAAGGGCAAGCCGTTCCTGCTGGCCATGCCGATCCTCAACCCGGGCCCGGACGACAAGGGCATCTACTGGGACGGCAGCGACATCCCGGGCCAGCAGAAGATGGGCACCTGGCTGACCGAGGACGTCCCGGACCTGATGAAGGCCAACTTCCGCACGATCAAGTCGCGCGACGGCTGGAGCTACATGGGCTCCTCCACCGGCGGCTTCGCGAGCCTGAAGTCCGTGCTCAAGCACCCGGACAAGTTCAAGACCGCGATCGCCAACGGCCCGGACATCGTGCCCGACTCGCCGCTGTGGCGGGGCCACGAGAAGGAGAAGGCGGAGAACAACCCCGAGGTGCTGGCCAAGCAGCTCGCGGCCGCCAAGGGGCCGGACGTCTACATCGCCTTCCAGTACGGCACGAAGGAGAACGCCAAGATGATCTCCGACGTGAAGAAGTTCATGGCCACGTACGGCAAGGGCCCCGTCCACACCAAGCTCTGGGAGATACCGGACGGCACCCACAACGGCGGCACCTACCTCTCCAACATGGAGGGGCCGGTGCAGTGGATCAGCGAGCAGATGGCGGGGCCGACGCCCTCTTCCTGATCGATCCTGCTGATCGTTCCTTTCCGACGTGCGACGGGCGGGCCGGGGTTCCCGGCCCGCCCGCGGGCGTTTCTCAGGCCGCGCGCCGCTTCCGCAGGCCTACCGCGACCGCCGCGGCCACCACCACGACGACCAGGGCGTCCACCCCCAGGCCCAGCCGGATGCCGCCCAGGGTGGCCGAGGCGAAGTCCGCGCCGCCGCCTGCGAGGTCCGCGGTCCGGGCCGAGGCCACCGCGCTCAGCAGCGGGATCCCGACGGTGAGCCCGATCTGCTGCGAGCTGGTCACGAGCCCCGTGGCCAGGCCCTGCTCGCCGTCCGGCAGGCCCGATGTCGCCGCCACCCCGTAGGCGACGATCGCCCACAGGTGCCCGACGCAGGCGATGCTCGCCGCCGCCAGGGCCAGCCACGCGCCCGAGCCGTCCCGGCCCAGCGCGAGCAGCGCGGCCGTGAAGACGGCCTGCACGGCCAGGCCGCCCAGGAGCGTGGCGCGGGCCCCGAAACGGGCGATGATCTTCGAGGCGGTCAGGCCGGCGGCGACGGCGAAGAGGCCCTGCACGCCGAAGACGAGCCCGCTGCGGAAGGCCGACAGCTCCAGCACCTCCTGCAGGTAGAGCGTCAGCAGGAAGACGACGGTGCTCATCATCGCGAAGGTGACCAGGCCGGCCAGGTTGCCCCAGGCGACCGTCGGGCGCCGCAGCATCGGCAGGGAGACCAGCGGCTCCGCCGCCCGGGACTCCACGGCCACGAAGGCCGCCAGCAGCAGCGCGCCCAGGGCGAGCGCGACGAGGACGTCCGCGCCGCCGAAGCCGCGCTGGGCCGCGGTCGACAGCCCGTAGATGAGGGCCAGCAGACCGCCGGTGACGGTCACCGCGCCCGGCACGTCGATCCGCGGCCGCTCCGCCGGACGCGACTCGGTGAGCAGGCCCGGCGCGAGCGCCAGCACCGCGAGGCCGGCCACGGCCAGCAGGCCCATCGTCGAGCGCCAGCCGAGCGTGTCGGTCATGACGCCGCCGAGCACCATGCCGATGGTGAAGCCGAGCGAGAGCAGCGTGCCGCTGATGCCCAGCGCGCGCTCGCGCTGCGGGCCCTCGGCGAAGGTCGTGGTCAGCAGGGACATGCCCGTCGGCACGACGACGGCCGCGCCGAGGCCCTGCAGGGCCCGCCCGGCGAGGAAGACGGCCGGGCTCCAGGCGAGGGTGGCGAGCACGGACGCCGCGGTGAACAGCGCGAGGCCGAGCAGGAAGACGCGGCGGCGCCCGTAGAGGTCGGCGATGCGGCCCGAAAGGAGCAGGAAGCCGCCCGACGGCAGGGCGAACGCGGTCACCGCCCACTGCAGGTCCGCCTGGCCCATGCCCAGGTCGTCGCCCAGGACGGGCAGCGCCACGTTCAGGATCGAGAAGTCGAGGGCCACGATGAACTGCGCGGCGCACAGCACCAGCAGGATCAGCTTGTCGCGGGCGGACATGCCCGGCGCGGGCGCGTCAGGGGTGGTACGGGGAGGGGAGTCGATCGCCATGCCGACAGCCTCCGGCGCGCGGAAGAATCGTGGGGAGAGCGTGCTTATGGTGGTGGCCGCACCACCAGCCGAGGGGGAGACAGTGACCGCGACGACCGCACACGCACAGCCGCGCCGGCGCCAGGAGCTGCGTGACTTCCTGATGACCCGCCGGGCCCGCCTGTCGCCGGCGGACGTGGGCCTGCCGGACGGCGGGGGCCGCCGCCGCACGCCGGGGCTGCGCCGCGAGGAGGTCGCGGTCCTCGCGGGCGTGGGCGCCTCCTGGTACCAGTGGCTGGAGCAGGGCAGGGACATCACCGTCTCGCCGCAGGTGCTGGACGCCGTGGCGAACGTGCTCAGGCTGAGCGGGGACGAGCGCCGCCACCTGTACGTACTGGCCGGGCTGAACCCGCCGCTGCCGCAGTCCCCGTACGACCCGGAGTACCTGTGCGAGGGCCTGCAGCGGCTGATCGACGGCTGGATGCCCTACCCGGCGCACATCATGGACCCGTACTGGAACCTGGTCGCCTTCAACGACTCGGCCCGCGTCGTGATCGGCTTCCGCCGGCAGCCGCGGCCGAACTGCCTGGTCGATTTCTTCACCGACCCCGCCTACCGCGCCCGCGCGGCGAACTGGGAGGAGAACGCCGGGCGGGTCGTCGCCCAGTACCGGGCCGCCTGGTCGGAGCGCCCGGACGACGAAGGATTCGGGGAGATCGTCGCGGAGGTGTCCGCGGCGAGCCCGGAGTTCCGGGAGCTGTGGGCGCGGGGCGACGTGCAGGCGGGCGGCCAGCTGGTCAAGGAGTTCGACCACCCGGTGGCCGGGGCGCTGTACCTGGAGAGCACGCAGCTGCGCGTACCGGCCCGGCCGGACCTCACGATCGTCATGCACAACCCCGTGGCCGACACGGGCACGGCCGCGAAGCTGGAGTGGCTCGTCTCGCCGGAGGGCCGGCGCGGGGGGATGTACTCGGTCGCGGGCTGAGACCCGGGCGCGCACGGGCGGATCCCGGCCCCGGGCGGGCGCCCGGGGATCTCTATGCTCCCCGGTATGACGGAGACGACGCTGGACCCCGAAGACCGCAAGATCATCACGCTGGCCCGCTCCGCGCGCGCCCGCAACGCCGTGCCCGAGGGCGCCGCCGTACGGGACGAGACGGGCCGGACGTACGTGGCCGGCACGGTCGCGCTCGACTCGCTGCGGCTCAGCGCCCTGCGCACCGCCGTCGCCATGGCCGTCGCGAGCGGGGCGAAGTCGCTGGAGGCGGCGGCCGTCGTCTCCGGCGCGGACGCCGTCTCCGACGAGGACCGCGCCGCCGTGCGCGACCTGGGCGGCCCGGCGACGCCGGTCCTGCTCGCCGGGCCCGACGGGGCCCTGCGCGCCACCGTCACCGCGGGCTGAGCCCGCGCGCGGGGGCGGCGGACGGGGAGCCCGCTGGTCGGCGGGGCGAAGTGGATCGGGGAGAATGTGGAGCATGGACAGCTCTGCCGCCCCCTCCCAGGCCCCTCACCGCGCGGGCTTCGCGTGCTTCGTCGGCCGCCCCAACGCGGGCAAGTCGACCCTGACCAACGCACTGGTGGGGACGAAGGTCGCCATCACCTCGAACCGCCCGCAGACCACGCGCCACACCGTGCGCGGCATCGTGCACCGGCCCGACGCCCAGCTCGTGCTGGTCGACACCCCCGGCCTGCACAAGCCCCGCACGCTGCTGGGCGAGCGGCTCAACGACGTCGTGCGGACCACGTGGGCCGAGGTCGACGTCATCGGCTTCTGCCTGCCGGCCGACCAGAAGCTCGGCCCGGGCGACCGCTTCATCGCCGGTGAGCTGGCCGGCATCAAGAAGACCCCCAAGGTCGCGATCGTCACCAAGACCGACCTGGTGGACTCCAAGACGCTCGCCGAGCAGCTGATCGCCATCCAGAAGCTGGGCGAGGAGCTCGGCATCGAGTGGCGCGAGATCATCCCGGTGTCGGCCGTCGGCGACAAGCAGGTCGGCCTGCTCGCCGACCTGCTGGTGCCGATGCTGCCGGAGAGCCCGCCGCTCTACCCCGAGGGCGATCTGACCGACGAGCCCGAGCAGGTCATGGTGGCCGAGCTGATCCGCGAGGCCGCGCTGGAGGGCGTGCGGGACGAGCTGCCGCACTCCATCGCCGTCGTGGTCGAGGAGATGCTGCCGCGGGAGGACCGGCCGAAGGACAAGCCGCTGCTGGACATCCACGCGAACGTCTACATCGAGCGGCCCAGCCAGAAGGGCATCATCATCGGCCCGAAGGGCGCCCGCCTCAAGGAGGTGGGCATGAAGTCCCGCAAGCACATCGAGCGGCTCCTCGGCACGCCGGTCTATCTCGACCTTCACGTGAAGGTCGCCAAGGACTGGCAGCGGGACCCGAAGCAGCTGCGGAAGCTGGGGTTCTAGACGTACGGGTCCGGTGGCCGCGCATTCCGCCGGACCCTCGCCGCGGGGGTGTCCCGCCGTGGCGGCGGGCACATTTCGCTTTTCGTTACGCGCCCTCCCGCAGCACCAGTCTGATCAGCTCCCGCTGGTCGTGGCTGATGTGCGGGTCCGCGAGGTGGACCGAGCGGCCGTCCACGTCGATCACGTAGTGGAAGCCGTCGGGCACCCCCCGCGGAGCGGCGTCCCGGCCCGGCGCGAGGGCACGGTGCGCCAGGGCCTCCAGATGAGTCGCGTCGGGCCGGCCGGACGTGTCCAGCTCGGCCCTCCGCTCGATGCCGGCGAACCCGCCGGTCCGGGTGATGACGATCCGCATGGCGCCATTCTCGCCCCCGCGGGCCGCCCTTACGAGGTGGGTACGCCCACCTGCGACCACGCCTTGAGGACCGCCTGGACCTCGTCGCCGTCGCTGTAGAGCGCCCGCGCCGCGGCCACCGTCAGCCGGGCGAAGTCCGCGAACTGGGCGTCGGACGCCAGCTCCCCGCCGGTCAGCGTCTTGTACCAGATCTTCCCCGCCCGCTCCCAGGCGTTCCCGCCGAGGTCGGTGGCCACCAGGTAGAAGGCGTGGTTGGGGATGCCCGAGTTGATGTGCACGCCGCCGTTGTCGCGCGAGGTGCGGACGTAGTCGTCCATGGTGCCCGGCTGCGGGTCCCTGCCGAGGACGTCGTCGTCGTAGGCCGTGCCGGGCGCCTTCATGGAGCGCAGGGCCACCCCGCGGTCGATGCCGGGGCCCAGCAGCCCCTGGCCGATCAGCCAGTCCGCCTGATCCGCCGACTGCCCCAGGGCGTACTGCTTGATCAGCGAGCCGAAGACGTCCGAGACGGACTCGTTCAGCGCCCCCGACTGGCCGTAGTACTCCAGGTTGGCCGTGTGCTGGGTGACACCGTGGGTGAGCTCGTGGCCGATGACGTCCACGGGAATGGTGAAGTCGAGGAAGATGTCGCCGTCACCGTCCCCGAAGACCATCTGGCTGCCGTCCCAGAAGGCGTTGTTGTATCCCTCGCCGTAGTGGACCGTGGCGTCCAGCGGCAGGCCCGCGTCGTCGATGGAGTGGCGGCCGAAGGCCTTGAGGTAGAGCTCGAAGGTGGCGCCGAGCCCGGCGTGGGCGCGGTTGACCGTCGCGTCCTTCGAGGGCCCGTCGCCCTCGCTGTGGACCTTCTTGCCCGGCTGGGTCGCCCGGTGCCCGGCGTCGTAGATCGTCCGCTGCGGGGTGTCCGAAGGGGTGCCCGCCGGGGCGGCGACCCCGCGCAGTGCCGCGACCCGGCGCCGGGTGCGCTGCAGGGAGTCGTGTTCGAGGGTGCGCTGGGCGATCTCGGCCCGCGCGGAATCGCCGGCCTGTGCCAGCCTGTCGAGCACGTGCGGCGGGACGATGGTGCAGAAAACGCTCTTCACGGTGTCACTCATGGCCTGAATCTGGCAGCGGCCCGGGGCGTTGTCAGGCCCCACCGCACCGATTAACACAATCGAGTGGCACCGTTCCGTGTGCCGCCCCGCGTCCCGCATGCTGGAACACCCGTACCGCATCCCGTGCGGCTCGGCTACGGTGCTGTGCATCATGCGTTTCGGGCTGCTTCTTCTTAGCTGCCGCGGCGAGGGCCTGTAGCCGAACGGCCGACCCCCTCCCCGCGGAGTGAGGCGCTGCGGTCATCCGGTGACCCCGCCCCGTCGGCCGGCCCCTTCGCAGGACACACGAGGAGCCCCCGCAGATGCCCGAGATCCCCGCTTCGGTCGGCCGTCCCACCCCGCTGACCGCCGCCACGGTCACCCAGCGCCCCTCCGGGATGCCGGTGCACAAGTACCGCCCCTACGAGGCGGTGGACATCCCCGACCGCACGTGGCCCGACCGGCGGATCACCGCCGCCCCCCGCTGGCTCTCCACCGACCTGCGCGACGGCAACCAGGCCCTGATCGACCCGATGTCCCCGGCCCGCAAGCGCGGGATGTTCGACCTGCTGGTGCGCATGGGCTACAAGGAGATCGAGGTCGGCTTCCCGTCCTCCGGCGCCACCGACTTCGCGTTCGTCCGCTCGATCATCGAGGAGGACGCGATCCCCGAGGACGTGACGATCTCCGTCCTCACCCAGGCCCGCGAGGAGCTGATCGAGCGGACCGTGGAGTCCCTGCGCGGCGCCCGCCGAGCCACGGTGCACCTGTACAACGCCACCGCGCCGGTCTTCCGGCGGGTGGTCTTCCGCGGCTCGCGCGAGCAGGTCAAGCAGATCGCGGTGGACGGCACCCGGCTGGTCATGGAGTACGCCGACAAGATCCTCGGCGACGAGACGGTCTTCGGCTTCCAGTACAGCCCGGAGATCTTCACCGACACCGAGCTGGACTTCGCCCTGGAGGTCTGCGAGGGCGTCATGGACGTCTGGCAGCCCGAGGACGGCCGGGAGATCATCCTCAACCTGCCGGCCACCGTCGAGCGCTCCACGCCCTCCACCCACGCCGACCGCTTCGAGTGGATGTCGCGGCACCTGTCCCGCCGCGAGCACATCTGCCTGTCCGTGCACCCGCACAACGACCGGGGCACCGCCGTCGCCGCCGCCGAGCTGGCGATCATGGCCGGGGCGGACCGGATCGAGGGCTGCCTGTTCGGCCAGGGCGAGCGCACCGGCAACGTCGACCTGGTCACCCTGGGCATGAACCTGTTCTCCCAGGGCGTCGACCCGATGATCGACTTCTCGCAGATCGACGAGGTGCGGCGCACCGCCGAGTACTGCAACCAGATGGAGGTCCACCCGCGCCACCCCTACGCGGGCGACCTGGTCTACACCGCCTTCTCCGGCTCCCACCAGGACGCCATCAAGAAGGGCTTCGAGGCCATGGCCGACACCGCCGCGGCCGAGGGCAAGAGCGTGGACGACATCGAGTGGGCCGTCCCCTACCTGCCCATCGACCCCAAGGACGTGGGCCGCTCCTACGAGGCCGTCATCCGTGTGAACTCGCAGTCCGGCAAGGGCGGCATCGCGTACGTCCTGAAGAACGACCACAAGCTGGACCTGCCGCGCCGGATGCAGATCGAGTTCTCGAAGATCATCCAGGGCCGGACCGACGCCGCGGGCGGCGAGGTCACCCCCGCCGAGATCTGGTCCGTCTTCCAGGACGAGTACCTGCCGACCGGCGACAACCCCTGGGGCCGGATCGCGCTGCGCTCCACCCAGACGTCCACCACGGACGAGGGCGGCGACGCGCTGACCGTCGAGGCGGTCGTGGACGGCGCCGACACGGTCCTGACCGGTACGGGCAACGGTCCGATCTCGGCCTTCGTGGACGCGCTGGCCGCGATCGGCGTCGACGCCCGGGTCCTGGACTACAGCGAGCACACGATGAGCGAGGGGGCGGCCGCGCGGGCCGCGTCGTACATCGAATGTGTGATCGACGGCCGGGTGCTGTGGGGTATCGGCATCGACCCCAACACGACCCGTGCGTCGATCAAGGCTGTGGTTTCGGCGGTGAACCGGGCCTACCGGGGCTGAGCGGACGTCCCCCCCCCCCGAAGGGGCGC